>NZ_JBHVWF010000080.1:0-37435 GCF_042882365.1 Streptomyces sp. NPDC058221
GGCTGCTCCGGGCCGCCGGACCGGTGGCCGGCCGGCGGCTGCTGATCACCGGGGCGAGCGGGGGCGTCGGCCACTACGTCACCGAGCTGGCGGCGTCCTCGGGCGCGGCGGTGACGGCGGTCAGCTCGACGCCGGAGCGCGGCGCCCGGCTGCTGGACCTGGGCGCGGCCGCCGTCGTGACGTCACCCGCCGGGGCCGGCGGTCCGTACGACATCGTCCTGGAATCGGTGGGCGGCACCTCCCTGCCCACCGTCCTGGCCCGGCTCGCCCCGGGCGGGCTCCTGGTCTGGTTCGGCCAGGCGAGCCGCACCCCGGTCACGCTCGACTTCTTCGACTTCTTCAAGGGCCCGGCCCAGGCCCGTATCGCCCACTTCGACTACACCGTCGCGGACACGACGTACGCCGCCGACCTCGCCACCCTGGTCCGGCTGGTGGCCGGGGGGCGCCTCCACCCGGAGATCGGCTCGGTGCGCGACTGGGCCCGCACCGCCGAGGTCATCGAGGACATACGGGGGCGACGGGTGCGGGGGAACGCGGTGCTGACGGTGGGGTGAAGGGTCTCCAGAAGTCACCACCGACTCTTCGCCAACTCTCGCATTCAAGCGTAAAGTTCTCCCCAAGTCGTACGGAACGACCACACTGACACCGGGGGGACTTCAGTGATCAGAGTTCTGCTTGCCGAGGACATGCTCATGCTTCGCAGAGCGCTCGCCTCTCTTCTGGAGCTTGAACCCGACATCGAGGTCGTGGCCGAGACCGACAACGGCGATCAGGTGGTCCCGCTGGCACTCGCCTGCCGGCCCGATGTGGCCATCCTCGACATCGACATGCCGGGGATCGACGGGATCGAGGCCGCAGCCCGGCTCCACGAGGAACTGCCGGAATGCCGGACCGCCATCCTGACCACCCTGGGACGGCCCGGAAATCTGCGCCGGGCGCTGGCGGCGCACGCCTCGGGATTCCTGCTCAAGGACACCGATCCGGACCGTCTGTCCGCGGCGATCCGCGAAGTGGCCGCCGGCGGGCGGGTGGTCGACCCGGAGCTGGCGCTCAACGCCCTGCAGAACGGCGAGAGTCCGCTCAGTTCGCGGGAGACGGAAGTGCTGAGGCTTGCCGCCCAGGGCGAGGACGTACCGGCGATCGCCCGCAAACTCTTCCTGTCCGCGGGCACCGTGCGCAATTACCTGACGTCGGTCGTGACCAAGCTCAATGCCCGGAACCGGATGGATGCGGTTCGGATCGCCCGGGAGTCCCAGTGGCTGTAGGCCCGTCCCCGCCGGCCAGCGCGGACAGGGCCACGGCCAGCTCGAAACAGCCGTCGGGGCGTTCACCGGATTCGAGCCTGCCGCCGAGCGCCGCGGCCCGTGCCGCGAGGCTGCTCAGGCCGTTCCCCCCGGAGGCGCCGGGCACCTCGGCGAAGTGCGCGGCCCGTATATCCCTGAGGCCGTCGTTGACGAGGGAGAGGCGCACCGTTCCGGTGTCCTTGTCGGCGGCCGCCTCGATCACACAGTGCTGGGCCTTGCTGTGGCGCAACACATTGGTGACGCCTTCGCGCAGCACGGTGGCCAGGACCAGGTCCACCGACGGTGTCACCGAACCCACCGCCACCCGCACCTCGACGTGGATGCCGACCGCACGCAACAGCGATGCAGCGGCCGGGACTTCGCGGTCCAGGGTCACCCGTAGATAACTTCCGGCCACCGAGCGGACTTCTCTGAGTGCCTGCCGGGACGCCTGCACGATCTCGGTGATCTCGGTCTCCGCGCGTTCCGGATCGAGCCTGACCAGGCGGTGCACGAGTTCGCATTTGAGGGTGATGGAGGAGAGGCTGAAGCCGAGCAGGTCGTGCAGGTCGCGGGCGAACCGCACCCGCTCCTGGGCGAGCGTCATGCGGACCAGTTCGTCACGGGCGGACTGCACCTCGTTGATGAGACCGGACAGACGGCTCAGCCCGTACAGTACGAGGCCGGTGATCACGGTGGCCACGGTGTTGTACGCGAGGTCCTCCGCCCCGTATCCGACGCCGAACTGCACTCCCCCGGTCGCGGCGACGATCAGGGCGAAGGCGATCCAGGCCGGCTTCGGTCGCAGCCGCAGCAGGCAGGAGGCGGCGAGGAACCCGGGCATACCGAGCCAGGCGGCACCGAAGAAGCTGAACGGGACGAAGGTGACGACCGTCTGGATGCTCAGGGTGAGCCTGTACCGGTCGGCGACCCGGGGTATCCGGGCGGGGAACGAATGGCAGAGCTGAAGGCAGAACAGGAACAGCATCAGGGCACCGAACCCGGCGAGCCCCAGCGCCCCCAGCCCGCTGCCCACCGCGTAGGTGAGGGCTACGCCGAGGAAGCAGAGAATGACCACGGTGGTGATGACGGCGGCCAGCCTCGGAGCCAGTTCATCGTTGCTGACGGGTCTCGAGTGCACCGGTACAGCTGTGGACCATGGGCGGGACCATCGCATAAGTAACCCCCACTCGAATGCGATTTCGCTCAGGGGTGCAGCATAGGTCGGCACTCGGTGGACTGGCGGAAAACCACCGACTTCGCGCCCACAGAACCCGGTTCACACGGGTTGCTCCATGGATGTCCCGCCGGGTTCCCCGAGCGGAGGGGCCGGAAATGCAGACACCACGAACTCGCCGACTCCCGGCTCCGCCCGCCAGTCGAGTCCGAATGCGAGGGCCGCCGTCTCGGTGTCGCCGAAGGCCAGCGCGCACGGGCCGAGGCCCATGGCCGTGGCCACCAGGTACAGCGTCTGCTGGAGCGCTCCCACCTCCTTGAGCAGCGCGGTGTAGGCCGTACCCCGGTAGGCGGCGGCAGCCCGGTCGTAGCGGGCGGTCATGGTGATCAGCACCGGGGGCTCCTGGCTGATGCCGGCGTGCGTCCTGGCCTCGGCGAGCAGGCCGTCCACCTGCTCCGGCCCGGTGTCCAGGGGCAGCAGCACATGGTCGTGCGGGTCGTAGTGGTACACCCCGCGCAGCACGTCCCCGCCGCCGGACACGACGAGGTAGAGCTCCAACGGGTAGCGCGAGCCGAGGCTCGGGTAGGGCCGCCGCCCGGACGGGCCGACCCCTGCCGACCGGTGCAGGAGTTCGCCCAACTGGGCCAGGGACAGGGGCCGTACGTCGTCCGGGCGCACCGAACGCCTGGCCGCCAGCACCTCACTGAGGCTGGGATCACGCTCGGCCGCCGGGCCGGGGGCGAGCCGCGGCAGGGCGATGGCCCGGCCGTGTCCGGTGTGGCCGGCCGGCCGGTCGTGTGTGCCGGCGGACCCTGCGACGCCGCCCACCTCCTCGTCGTGCGCACCGGGCCTGCTGCGCTGGTGGACGAGCAGTTCCCGCGGCGACCAGTGCTCCAGCGAGGCGTCCTGGTCCTCGGCGAAGGTGACGTCCACGCCCTCGCTCCCGGGGGTCCCGCGCACCAGCATTCCGGCGCTCTCCAGATAGCCGACCGCGAGGGCCGCTTCAGCCGGAGGCCAGCCGAGCAGCTCGGCCATATCGCGCATCCGCGTGGGCCGCGTGTAACAGCTGAGCAGCAGCCCGGCCTGCGGGGTGTGCAGAAGCACCCGGTGCGCGGACAGCGGTGACTCCATCAGCCACCCCTCGTCGCCGTCCCCTGCCCGCAGGGTCGCGAAGCGGGAGAGGCGGTGCACGGTCTCCGGAGCGGGCCGCACGGGCGTGAACCGTGCCCGCGAGGCCATGGGCACCACGGTCAGGTGGTGCGTGCCGTCCGCGAGGGCGAGCGTGCGCACGACCACGTGCTGGAGCGCTTCGAGCACGGCCCGGAACGCGTCGTATTCGGTGCCGTGTTCGGCCGCCGCGGTGCCGTCGGTGAACCCCGGCAGCACGTTGTCGAGCGAGACGGGGCCATAGGTCATCCGCTCCAGCGCCCGCTCGACCGCGGGCCCGCCCGAGTCGAGTCTGGTCTCTCCGTACGGGGTGCTGACCAGGCCGGCGCCCGGTACGCGCCGGAATCCGCAGTCCTCGCGCAATGACCACAGCGGGATGAGGTGCGACGGGGGTGAGACGGACTGAGCGGCGGAGTTCATGACAGGGCCTCGGGGGGACGGTGCGACGGGGGTGGGGACGTCACAGGAAGAGCGGGATCGGGTTGAGATCCTCGTAGCGGACCGGAGTGGCGCGGCGGCCCAGCCGGACCGGCACGTCGTAGAGGCGGCCCGGGCCGAACCGCGTCCAGAACGGGCGCAGTCCCGGGACCAGGACCTTGACCACCGGGAGACCGGTGTCCGCGCGGGTCTGGTCGAGCACCAGGAGTTCGCTGCCGAGGGAGCGGGCCAGCCGGTCGGCCTCGGCCACGTCCTCGGCCAAGTCGGCGCGCGGAGTGTAGGGGAAGTGCGCGGGGGTGCGGGCGTCTCCGGTGGTGCTGGGCAACAGATACGGCTGATTCTCGACGGTGGCCGTCTGCCACCAGGACAGCGCGGCGGGGTCGTCGCAGCTGTATCCGGTGGCGTCGGCCTGTACGACCGGCGGCAGCATCTGGTTGAGCTCGGCCACCGCCCGGCGCAGGGCGATGCGGGGGTCGAAGTGCGCGCCGAATCCGAGAGCGATGTCCTGGGCCGGCCTGTCGGTCCGCCGCGAGAGCGCGGCGAACACCGGGACGCCGAGGTCACTGGTGAGGTCGAGCACCCAGAGCTGCCGGCCGAGTTCGCGGTGCCCGTCGAGGGTCTGCCGGATCCAGGGGTCGGCGAAGGCGTCCAGATCCACCCCGGGCTGCCGGGTGCGGTTGTACCACCACAGGGCCACCGCGTCGCGCTCGACCAGTTCCAGGAAGCCCTGGACGACGGCGTCCTCGCGTGAACTTCCGGCCGCCGAACCGTTGGAGGTGGCGGCGAAGGGGCGGCTGTCCCCGGGGGCGTCGTAGTAGAGCATCGCGGTGGGAACCAGCCGCTGCCGGCCCTCGGACAGGGACCACACGGGGGTCCAGTCGACCGGGGCGCCTTCGTCGAAGGGCTCGCAGATCCGGTGCGCGGCACTGTGTTCGGCGTTCCACCGCGCACGGTCCTCGTACTGGCGGGGGTGGAAGAGCTGGACGGTGTCCGGGTGCACGGCGCGGTCGGCGACCTCGCGGTAGGAGGCCCGCACGGTGGGCTCGTCCCCCTGGAAGTAGCCGCTGTGCCGCTCGACCGCCTCGCAGAGCGCGCTGACCGTCGCCTGGGCCTCGGTGGCTCCCTTGCCGGAGCTGTGGCTGCGCAGCCCGCTGCGGACGGCGGCCAGGCCGGTGGGTGCGGCGGCCGGATTGTGCCCGGAGTGGAAGCAGTTGAGGAAGTCGGGCCCGCGGGTGTCGCGGCGGATCTCCTTGACCACTCCTGTCAGTGCGTCGACGAGGTGCCCATACCGGTCCAGCATCTCCTGCGTGGTCAGCGACCGCTCGCCGGTGCCGGTGCCGGTCTTGGTCCGGCAGACGGGCTCGAAGGGCGCTGTGACCTGCCGCCCCATCAGGTCCGGATCGCCGCAGGCCGGGCACTGGGGTCTGCGGCGTACCGGATGGTGCCGGCCCGTCAGGGTCAGCGGGTCGAGGGTCCACAGCGCGCCCTGGCCGGAGTGACGCTGGCCTGCCAGCCATTTGACGGCCTCCAGGCAGGCCAGGTGCAGCCCGGCGGTACGGCCGGCCACGAGGCCCGACGGCGGGGTGTCGACGGGGCGTCCGAGGGTCCGCCCCAGATACGTCTCGGCGGGACGGTTGCGGCGCAGCGGCTCGGCCAGGCAGTGCCAGCAAGGGCCCCTGTCCGGAGTGAGAACGGGTCCGATCCAAGGCTGGTCTCCGACCAGCCGGACGAGCAGCCAGGGCGTCCCGGCGGCGCGGTACCGGGCGTCCAGGGCGGCGAGCTCGGGGTGGAGGTAGTTGTCACAGATCACCACGGCGAACGCCGGGGGCTCCGGGTCCTCGCCCGGCCGGTGCGGCCGCAGGCCGTCGGCGGCGAGCGCGGCCGTCATCTCGGAGACAGCCGCGCACGACTGCGGGCCGACCCCGGCCACCGCGACCGTGGCACCCGCGGTCCGGCTGGTCGCCGTCCGGCCGTCCATACCGGCCAGTTCCCAGAACGCCTCGTCCGGGCGGCTGCCGGCCTCGGCCTCCCGGTGAGCCAGCAGACCGGAGTCCAGGAGCCGGCCGACGGTCTCCCGCACCTGCGCCGGGGAGAGCCCGGCGGGCGCCTCGTCGGCCAGCTGGTCCAGGCCGCGGGTGCCGTCCAGCAGGGGGGCGAGAGCCATGACGCCGGCGCCGCGCAGCACGGTCACGCCACGCTCGGACACCAGGAACACCCCTTCGCCCGGCACCGCCTCGACGGTCAGGTGCTGCTTGAAGGCCAGTCCCGGTGTGGCGCGCTCCGTGTTCACCATGTCCGTTCCCCCCAGTCCTCTGCGATCTGCTGCCGGCCACTGCTCGTCGGGTCGTCCCGCCCGGGTCACTCCGCGGCGTGGGTCACCGACCAGCAGATGCAGGTGCCGGGCTGGAACGGCTCGTCGGCCAGCCGGGCGAAGTCCTCGATGACCAGTCCGTCCACCGCGGAGGTCTCGGTGGCGGCGGAAACGTTGGTGGCGGCGGTGAAGTTCATGTCGGCCCTTCCTGGACAGTCGGTGTGCGTTCCGTCGAGAAGAAGTCTTCCGCCGCGGAGGAAGGGCCGACAGTGCCGGTGTCACCGGCTCGGCATGAAGTTCTCATGGTGGCCGGCGGCAGGATTCACACCTCCTGGGCCGCGTCGGGGGCGAGGGCCATGCCCGCGGTCAGCGTGCTGCCGTCGTCCGGGTCGATGAGCAGGAAGGAACCGGTACGCCGCAGCTCGGCGTAGCCGTCCAGAGCGAGGGGTTCGGCGGTACGCACCACGATCCGGCCGATGTCGTTGGCTTCGAGTGCGCCCGGCCCCGGGCGTTCGGTGAGGTCGTGCAGGTCGAGCCGGGAGCCGATCTCCTCGACCACCGCCCGGACGGTACGGGTGGTGTGTCTGAGAAGCACCCGCTGACCGGCCCGCAGCGGCCGGTCGGTCAGATGGCAGACGGTTCCCCGTACCCGCCGGGTGATGCGGGGCGCGGCGGCGGCCGGGGCCAGGAGGTCGCCGCGGGCGATGTCGATGTCGTCCGCGAGCCGTACCGTCACCGACTGCGGCGCCCACGCGGCCGGGGCCGCCCCCGCCGGAGTGTCGATGGCCTCGATGACGCTGCCCCGCCCGGACGGGAGCACGGTGACCGGGTCGCCGACCCGCAGCACTCCCGAGGTGAGCTGGCCCGCGTAGCCCCGGTAGTCGGGGTGTTCCGCGGAGCGCGGCCGGATGACGTACTGAACCGGGAGCCGGGCCGGTTCGCTGCGCGGGTCGGCTCCGGTGGGCACCGTCTCCAGATGCTCCAGGACGGTGGGTCCGGCGTACCAGTCCATGCGGTCCGAGGGGCGGACGACGTTGTCGCCGTCGAGTGCCGAGACCGGGATCGCGGTCACGTGGCGGACGTCGAGCGCTGCGGCGCACGCGGCGAACTCGGCGGCCGTGGCCGCGAAGACCTCTTCCGAGCAGCCGACCAGGTCCATCTTGTTGACGACGAGGACCAGCCGGGGGATGCGCAGGAGCGCGGACACGGCGAGATGGCGGCGGGTCTGCTCCACGATCCCGTAGCGGGCGTCGACGAGGATCAGGGCGAGGTCGGCGGTGGAGGCGCCGGTGACCATGTTGCGGGTGTACTGCACATGGCCCGGGGTGTCGGCGAGGATGAAGCGGCGCCTCGCGGTGGCGAAGTAGCGGTAGGCGACGTCGATGGTGATGCCCTGTTCGCGCTCGGCCCGCAGCCCGTCGGTCAGCAGCGCCAGGTCCGGCGCCTCCTGGCCCCTGTTGCGGGACACGTGCGCGACCGCGTCCAGCTGGTCGGCGAGGACCGACTTGGAGTCGTGCAGAAGCCGGCCGACCAGGGTGGATTTTCCGTCGTCCACTGAGCCGGCGGTCGCGAACCGCAGCGTTCCGGCGTTCGTTCCGGTGATGTCCATGGCTAGAAATAGCCCTCCCTCTTGCGGTCTTCCATGGCGGCCTCGGAGAGCTTGTCGTCCGCGCGGGTGGCGCCGCGCTCGGTGAGGCGGGAGGCGGCGATCTCGGTGATCACGGCGTCCACGGTGTCGGCCGTCGACTCCACGGCCCCGGTGCAGGACATGTCCCCGACGGTGCGGTAGCGGACCTGCTTGAGCTGGACACGCTCGTCGCCACGGGGCCCGCCCCATTCCCCGGGGGCCAGCCACATGCCGTCGCGGGCGAAGACCTCGCGCCGGTGGGCGTAGTAGATCGCGGGCAGTTCGATGCCCTCGCGGCGGATGTACTGCCAGACGTCGAGCTCGGTCCAGTTGGAGATCGGGAAGACCCTGACGTGTTCCCCCGGTGCGTGCCTGCCGTTGTACAGGGACCACAGCTCGGGGCGCTGGCGGCGCGGGTCCCAGGCGCCGAACGCGTCGCGCAGGGAGAAGACCCGCTCCTTGGCGCGGGCCTTCTCCTCGTCGCGCCGGCCGCCGCCGAACACCGCGTCGTAGCGCTGCGTGGAGATGGCGTCGAGCAGCGGGACGGTCTGCAGCGGGTTGCGGACACCGTCCGGGCGCTCGCGCAGCCGGCCGTCGGCGATGAAGTCCTCGACGCGCGCCACGTGCAGCCTCAGCCGGTACCGGGCCACGGTGCGGTCGCGGTGGTCGAGGACCTCGGGGAAGTTGTGGCCGGTGTCGACGTGCAGCAGTGCGAAGGGCACGGGGGCCGGCGCGAAGGCCTTGACCGCCAGATGCAGCATGACGATGGAGTCCTTGCCGCCGGAGAAGAGGATCACCGGCCGCTCGAACTCCCCCGCGACCTCACGGAAGATGTGCAGGGACTCCGCCTCGAGCGTGTCGAGGTGTGACAGGGCGTAGGGCTGCGGGGCCGGCGCGGGCGCGCGGCCGGTGGTCAGCGCGGTCATGCCAGCCCCCTCTCGGCGAGCAGGGCGAGGACCGAGGCCGCCGACCTGTCCACCGGCTCCGTGTGCGATTCGATCCTCAGGTCGGGGGCCAGGGGCTCCTCGTACGGGTCGTCCACACCGGTCAGACCGCTGATCTCGCCGGCGGCCCGGCGGGCGTAGAGCCCCTTGACGTCGCGGGTGGCGCAGACGTCCACCGGAGCCGCGACATGGACTTCCAGGAACGCGGTGCGGCGCTCCCGGTGCAGGGCGCGCACCAGTTCGCGCGAGTCGGCGTACGGCGCGATGACCGGGACCAGGACGGTGATGCCATTACGGGCGAGGACCTGGGCGGCGTGACCGATCCGCTCCACGTTGCGGTGCCGGTCCGCACGCGAGAAGCCGAGGCCGGCCGAGAGTGTGCGGCGCAGTTCGTCGCCGTCCAGGACCTCGGCCCGGCGGCCGTCGCGGGCCAGCAGTCCGGCGACGGCGCGGGCGATGCTGGTCTTGCCCGAACTGGGCAGTCCGGTCAGCCAGACGGTCGATCCGGGGTAGCACGTGCAGGGGGGAGGGACCGGCTCCTCGGGGCCGGGGTCCACGGCGGTGCGGCCGGTGGCGGGGGCTGTCGTCAGCAGGGTCACATCGTGCTCCATTCTCGGACGGCGGCCGTCAGCAAGCGCTGGGCCTGCCGGAATTCGGCCGCGTGCAGGTGTTCAGCGGGTGTGTGGTCCAGGCTCGCGTCACCGGGGCCGTAGGCGACCATGGGGACGCCGTGCCACGTGGTGGCCAGGGTGTTCATATCGCTACTGCCCTTCTTCAGCAGATAGCGGGGCCTCAACTCCTCCGCTCGGAAGGCCCGTTGGAATGCCCTGACGAGCGGGCTGGTGCGCGGCGTCGTCACCCCGGGGGTGGCCCGCAGCACTTCGGTCCGGACGGGTTCCGAGACTGCGGCCCGCACCGCTTCAAGCAGCGCGTCCACCTCGTGGCCGGGCGGGAGCCGGACATCGACCACGGCCTCCCCGGCCTGTACATCGCCCTGGTTCAGGGCGCGTACCCCCAAGGTCGCGGTGAGCGCGTCGGGGGCGGTCTCGGCGACCGCGGTACGCACGGCGGTGAGCGCCTCCACCAGTCGGTCGCCGGCCGTGCGGACGCCCTCGCCGGCGGTGTGCCCGACGCATTCGCGGGTGTGCAGCCGGACCTTGATCAGGCCGTAGTAGCCGAGGGTGAGTGCGGCCGCGCCGCTGGGCTCTCCCACGATCACCGCATCGGCCGGGTAGGCGTCGCGGGCGTGGAAGGCACCGGCTGCGGTGACCTCCTCCTCCACCGCTCCGACCACCCGCAGCTCGACGCCCTCGGGCGGCTCGTAGTCGGCCAGGGTCTGCAGGAAGGTCACCAGGCTCGCCTTGGCGTCGACCGAGCCGCGGCCGGAGAGCACCTCGTCGTCCCAGCGGACCGGCCAGCGGTGGGGCACGGTGTCCAGGTGGCCGAGCATCAACAGCCGCCGGTCCCCCGCCCCCTTGGTGGCCACCAGGTTCCCGGCGGCGTCGATCTCGCTCTTGAGCCCCTTGTCCTCGCACCATTCGGCCAGGAAGGAGGCGAGCTCGCGTTCGTCGCGGGAGACGGAGGACAGCTGCACCGCGCGGGAGAGCAGGGTGAGGTCGGGGGCCGGTGCGGTGGCTCCCCAGAACCGGGTGGACGCCGTCGTGGACACCGTGTGCGGTCCGGTGATGGCTGTGTCGAAGGGGCCGCTCATGGCGATCTCGGCCGCCCTGACCTTCTGTCGCATCCGGCCCTTGGCGTACGGGCCGCCCTCCCCCTCGCCGAGGTGGCGCAGGGTGCTGGTTGGGTCCGCGGGGTCGGCGAGCAGGCCGGCGGTCCCGGTCACCAGGCGCAGGTGGTCGGCGTTCAGGGCGCGGGCCAGCTTCGCCGCGAGGACGTCGGCGTCCACGTTGAGCGGCGTACCGCCCTCCGCGTCGGCGACCGGCGGGGAGAGACAGACCACGTCGAAGGCGTCGAGCAGTGCGTTGATCCGTGGGACGTCCACGGCGGCGACGGAGCCGGCCCGGTGGTCGCGGACCAGCCTGGTGCGGCCGTTGTCCCGCACCCGCAGAGGCCCGTTGACGGTCGCCGTCACCAGCGAGCCGCCGCGGGCCGTGGCCGCGAGGACCGACAGGCCCCGGCGGGTGAACTCCCGCTCCACCAGGGGCAGGGTCACCTCTTCGTACGCGGCGACGATATGCCGCATCTCCTCGGGCGGGCAGTAGCGGATCTCATCGCCGCCGCGGGAGACGAGCGTGCGCATCTCGCGCCCGGTGCGCCGGTAGTGCTCGGCGATGCCGGCGGCTCCGCCGGCGACGACGAGCAGCCGGGCGCCGCGGCGGCGCAGGTCGAGCAGTTCGTCGAAGACGCTGCTGTGCGACAGTGTCGCGCTGCCCAGCTTGACCACGTAGAGCGCGGCCTTGTGCGAGCCGGCGACTTCCCCCAGGGCTGCCATGTGCGAACTCCTTCGGATGCAGGGGCGGATGACGGGACCGGGCGTGCCACGTCGGGTGGCGGAGCCGGTGGTGCCGCGTTGGGTGCGGGTGGGTCAGCCGATGCCGCGGGTGTTGCCGCCGTCCGCCACCAGCACGCTGCCGGTGACGAACGCGGCCTGTTCACTGGCGAGGAAGGCCACCAGGGCTCCGAGATCCTCGGCCCTGCCGATCCGGCCGAGCGGCAGACCGGCCGCGACCTCGGCGAGCCGCTCCTCGACCTGGTCGCCGTACTGGATGTCGAGGATCGGGGTGCGGTGGAAGCCGGGTGCCAGGACGTTGACCGTCACTCCGGACGGGCCCAGGGCCTCGACGAGCCCCTTGGCGAAGCCGAGGACGCCGAGCCTGGCCACCGAGGAGAGCCCGCTGCCCGGATGGGGCTGGCGTACCGACTCGGATGTGATCATGACGATCCGGCCCCAGCCGGAACGGCTCAGATGGGGCGCGGCGGCCAGCGACAGCGCGATGTGCGGCAGCAGGTTGTCGTTCACCGCCTCCCGGTACTGGGCCACCTCGAAGTCCTCGACCGGACCGAAGGGCACCCCTCCGGAGTTGGTGACCACTACGTGCAGGGCGCCGAACGCCGCGGCGGTGTGCCGCACCCAGCCGGCGGCGGCCTCCTCGTCGCGCAGGTCCACCACCCGGCTCAGCACCCGGCCGGTGCCCGAGGCGTCCAGCTCCTCGTGGGCGGCCGCCAGCCGGCCGGGGTCGCGGCCGCAGATCGACACATCGGCGCCTTCGGCGGCGAGCACCTTGGCCACGGCGAGCCCGATGCCGCTGCTGGAGGCCGCCACCAGCGCCGCCCGGCCGGCCAGTCCCAGGTTCACCGGATCTCACCCGGCCACAGCGGCCGGAACAGCGGCTCGTCCGGGCGGGCCTCCCGGGCCGCGGTCCGGGACGGCACGGCTCCGGAGGACCCGGACCGCCCGTTGCGGGGCGCTTGTGCGGCCGGCCCCTGCCCGGGTGTCCCGGAGCCGCCACCGGGACGGGTGGGCACCAACGGGTATCCGTACCGCGCCAGGAGGGGCAGTGCCGGGCCGGTGGCCGCCGCGATCGCGGCGGCGGGCAGGGCGATGCGCCAGCGGTCGTCGGGACGGATCCTGGTCACCCCGCGCCGCAGCCGGTCCGGGTTGCCGGTGACGGTGTGGTTGACGCCGAGCGGGATGCAGCCGTCCTCACCGACCGGCGACTCGTCGTCCAGGCCCGCGAAGCGCATCACCTCGGCCACCAGCTCCCGGGGCCGGGCACAGAGGTCTTCGTGCCTGATCCGCAGATACCGCTCCCCGGCCGCCCTGCCGACGAGCTCGGAGGCCAGGTTGAACGCCGTCCAGTACCCGCTGGAGCGGGCCGGGGACATCGGGTCGATGTACTCCTTGGCGGTGCTGTAGGAGAGAGCGGTGGCCCGCGGGTCCCGCACGATGTGCAGCACCCGGACGTCGAGGTCGTCGCGGCCGAGCAGCGCCGCCGCCTCCGCCGGGCACTTGGAACCGTCCACCACCAGCCGGCCGGCTCCGTGCGCCGCCAGCCGCCGGTAGACGGCGGCCGACCCGTCGACCAGCTGGGCGACACCGGCCGCCGCGGACCGCTCGCCGAGCGCCTCGGCCAGCCGGGCACGTGTGTGCCGGGTGCGCATCAGCCGCCGCTGGAGCTCCGGGACCCGGTGGGCCCCGGCCCCGGCGGGAAGTGCCGCGAGGCCCTCGGCCCACACGGGGCACTCGGTGAGCGGCTGACCGCAGCCGCAGGTGGAGTTGGTGCCGGTGCCCAGCACGCCGTTCTTCCACAGGAAGTGCAGCTCGCCGATGTGGCGGACGTCGGGGAGCTCGTTGAGGACATTGCCGAGCAGGGTGCTGCCGCTGCGCATCCATCCGGTGATGTAGAGGACGCGGGCAGGGGTACCGGTCATGCTGGGGAATCCGTTCGTCGGCTGTCGGACGCCTGGGCCCGGCTCGCCCCGGCGCAGGTGTGGATCGGTCGGAGGCCTCGCACGGCTCAGTCGCTGGTCAGCAGCAGGAAGTGCTGCGGGAGGTGGATGGCGAACCCGATCCGGCTGCTCGCCTCGACGACATCGGTCCCGTCCGGCCCCTGGCCACGGAGCAGCGTCAGCGAGGCGACCCCCGGCACCAGGAGGGTGGCGGCTGCCCGGAAGTCGCCGAGCAGCACCTGGCCACGCGGGATCATCCTGGTGCGCGAGACGGTGATGCCGGCCGCTCCGAGCTGACCGAGCACGCCGGCCCGGACGAGCTCCCAGTAGGTGAAGGGGTGCACGACGATGCCGTCGCAGGAGCCGCCGGTCTCCTCCACCTCAGCCGCCGCCTCGGTGATGGACGCGTACACGTCGTCGCCGAGGCTGCCCGTGCGTATGCCGGGCAGGTCGAGCAGACCGGTGACGGCCTTGTCGTCACTGCCGTGCAGCAGGGTCTGGTTCTCCACCACCGACAGCCGGACCAGGACCCGGTAGTCGATGAAGGAGGCGAGCAGCGCCGGCTCGTCGAGCAGCCCGGCCGGCAGCGGCACCCGCACCTTCAGATCGGTGAGCTCGGCGCGCTCGACACGGGAGGTGAAGGACCCTTCCGGGGTGCTCGCGTACGACGTGCCCGAGGCGGCGTGGGCGGCGGCCGGCTCGTGTACGAAGGGCACCGGCGCGTCGGCGACCGACGCCGTCTTCAGCAGGTGCCGTACGGCATAGCGGGGGCGGGTGGCGAACAGCGGGAACACGGCCGGGAGATGGGCGCGGAAAGGGACCACGCGGTCCTCTCCGGCGCCGGTTCCGCGTACCGACCAGGCGAACTCCTCGCCGGGCGACCGCTCGGCGAGGCCCGGGTCGGCGAGCTGGATCTGGACGCCCTGCGTTACTGCCGAAGAAGCGGTGGCTGCCAGCATAATTTCTCCCTGTATAACTCCGGAGTGACCTTGACTTGCATCGACATTAGGACGCCCTCGCGCATTTCAGGGAAATATCTGGCTGCCGTTTATTATGAGCTGAATAAGTCGCGGTGATCCTCCGTTCAGGAGACTCGCATACGCCGGGCATGAAAATTTCATACACATACCGTGACCAGCGCCGTGGCGGCACGAAACCGGCCGACTCTAGGGTGGGTGCAGCTTCACCGAATGTCGATCGGAACGACCAGTGGACGGGGTGGGAGAATGCGTCACGACTTGCAGATAAATCGCCTGAGAGCGTTGGTGGCCGTGGTCGAGCACGGCGGATTCCGGCGGGCCGCGGAGGCCCTCCACATCACCCAGCCCGCGGTGAGCCAGCAGATCCGCCAGCTGAGCGGCTTCATCAAGGGGCCGGTCTTCGCCTCCACCGGGCGGGAGATGCGGCTCAGCCCGCAGGGTGAGGAACTGCTCGCATACGCCCGCCGCATGGTGACGCTGAACGACGAGGCCGTGGGCCGGTTCGTGCCCGAGGCCGGTCACACGCTCCTCTCGGTCGGGGTGACCAGCCAGCTCGCCGAGGTACTGCCCGAGTTCCTGCGGCTGATGAACCGGGGGCTGCCCCAGGTCCAGCTCCGGGTCAGGACCGGCGGGAGCGAGGCGCTGGCGCAGCAGCTCAGCACCGGCCAGCTCGACGTGGCGCTGCTGCTGCAGGCCGGCCCCCTCGCACCGGGCACCCAGGACGTGGAGCTCGGCCGGATGCGGATGGCCTGGTTCGGCCGGCCCGCCATCGGCGAGCGGGATGTCCTGCCGCTGGCACTGTTCCCCGACCCGTGCACGCTGCGCGGCCGGGTCGGGGAGGTCCTGGACGACGCGGGCGTCCGCTGGCGGATCGCCTATGAGGGGCCCGAGCTGATCGGTCTGCGTTCGGCCGCCAAGGCGGGTCTCGGGATGACCTGCCTGGTCGAGAACAGCGATGAGCTGTGGGGGCTGACCCCGGCCGCGCGACCCGACCTTCCGGCGCCGCCGGACCCGCTGCCGGTGACGCTCGCGCTGACGCCCGGCGCCACCCCCGAGGGCTTCGCCAGGATCGCGGAGAAGGCGTTCCGGCGGGCGCTGCAGGGCTATCCGCTGGTCACCGGCGCTCCGGACGGGCACACGGACGCCACCGCCGGTGCGGCGCTCACCGCCGGGCCGGCCGCGCTCACCGGCTCCCCGGCCTGAGCACGTTCACCCTTCACGGAATTCTGTGCCGCATAAGCAGCCGGATTCGATTCCATTCGGACCGTTCATGAAGGCGCACTCGGAACAAAGAAATCCGGGGATACAGTCGGCCGGGATCACCGTTCAGAAGATTCTACAGACGAGGAAAATGCCATGCCGCAGACACTGACCGCCACCGAATGCCTCGAATGCGACGCCGAGGTCCCCTGGGAGAGCGACGCCCGAATAGGCGAAATCGTCGAGTGCCCCGAATGCCGCACCGAGCTGGAGATCGAATCGGTCGAGCCGCCGCGGCTGGCGCTCGCTCCCGAGGTCGAGGAGGACTGGGGCGAATAGGAAGAGCCGGCTGCGAACAAGGGAAGGGAGAGAAAGACGATGAGTTCCGCGACACTGCGGCTCGGTGTCCTCGCATCGCGGGTCCGCTTCGAGGAGAAGGCCATCCTGACGGCGCTGGAGAGGCGTGGCGTCGCTTGCGAACAGATCGACCCGCGCTCGCTGTCGGTCCGGGCGGGCGTCCCCCGGCCCGGACCGCAGGCCGTGCTCAACCGGGAGATCGGCCACTACCGGGCGCTGTACGCGGCGTCCGCACTGGAATCGGCCGGCGTGAGGGTGCTCAACAGCGCCGCCGCCGCGGCCGTGTGCGGTGACAAGTGGCAGACCTCGGCCGCGCTGGTCGCCCAGGGGCTGCCGACGCCCGAGACCACCCTCGCGCTGACCCCGGAAGCGGCGCTCGAAGCCCTGGAGGAGTTCGGCTACCCGGCCGTGCTCAAGCCGCTCGTGGGGTCGTGGGGGCGCCTGGTGACCCGGGTCACCGGCCCCGAGATGGCAGCGGCGGTACTGGAACACCTGGCCGCCATGCCGTCCCCGCAGTCGCACATCGTCTACGTACAGCGCGAAGTCCCCAAGCCCGACCGCGACATCCGGGTCCTGGTGGTGGGCGGACGGGCCGTCGGAGCCACGTACCGCAGAAGCGACCAGTGGCGCACGAACGTCGCCCGCGGCGCGGTCAGCGAACGCTGCCCGCTCGACTCCGACCTCACCGGGCTCGCCGTGAGCGCGGCCGGCACCGTCGGGGCGCAGATCGCCGGCGTGGACCTGCTGCAGGACCCGGACGGCCGGCTGACCGTACTCGAAGTCAACGACCGGGTGGAGTTCCGGGGGCTGCAACAGAGCCACGGAACGGACATCGACGTGGCGCAGTCCATGGCGGAGCTGCTGATCAAGGAGGCACAGGCATGATCCGGGCAGCCGTCGTGGGCGCGGCGGGCTACATCGGCGGTGAACTGCTGCGCCTGCTGATCAGCCATCCACAGGTGGACGTCGTCCGGGCCACGTCGCGCACCCTGCGCGGACGGCCGGTCGACAGCGTCCACCCCAATCTGCGCGGCCGCACCCGGCTCACCTTCTCCTCCGAGGACCAACTCGGGCACTGCAACGTGCTGTTCCTCGCCACACCGCACCGCGAGACCATGCAGCGGATGCCGGAGCACCTGGCAGCGGCGGACGTCGTCATCGATCTCTCGGGTGACTTCAGGCTGCGGGACACCGCCGCCTACGAGGACTACTACGGCACCCCGCACGAGGCTCCGGAGCTGCTTCCCACCTTCACTCAGGGGATCCCCGAGTTCCACCGCGCGGAGCTCAGAACCGCCGACAGGATCTCCGTGCCCGGCTGCATGGCCACCGCGGGCATCCTCTCACTGTCCCCGCTGGCCGAAGCAGGGCTGATCCGCGGCGACATCACGGTGGACGCCCGGACCGGCTCCAGCGGCTCCGGCGCCAAGGCCGGCTCGGAGAATCTGCATGCCGAACGGAGCGGCGCACTGCGGGTGTTCGCGCCGACCCGGCACCGGCACGAGGCCGAGATCGCCCAGGCGACGCGGCACACCGTCCGGATGACGGCCACCGGCATCGAGGCGGTCCGCGGAGTGCAGCTGCTCTGCCGGGCCGCGCTGGCCGACGGCGTGGACGAGCGCACCATCCGGGCCGCCTACCGGTCCCGCTACTCCGCCGAGCCCTTCGTCCGGGTCGTCGCCGCCCGCCGCGGGATGCACCGGTTCCCGGACGCCAAGATCCTCTCCGGATCCAACTTCTGCGATGTCGGCTTCGCCCTGGACCGGGGTGCCTCCACCGTCACCGTGATCGCGGCCCTGGACAACCTCGTCAAGGGCGGCGCGGGCAACGCCGTGCAGTGCATGAACGTGCGCTTCGGCGAACCGGAGGAGCGCGGACTGGAATTCACCGGCCTCCATCCCAACTGACCCGCACCACACAGCCGGACGCCCTCCGCCGGATCAGCCCTTCGAACCGGCCGACCGCGCCTCCCGAAAGGACCACGCATGAGCAGCACGCCACTGCTGTACGGCACCCCGCCGCCGGACGGAACGACCGCCGACCGCTCCGCCCCCGTCGGCCCGTACGGGGCCGGTGTCCCACTCCGGGGAGACGATCTGTCCGAGATCACCACCCGGATCAGGGAGCGCATCGTGACGATGTGCGCGACCCCCGAGGGCGGCCATCTGGGCGGCTCGATGTCGCTCGTGGAGATCCTGTCCGTCCTCTATTTCAGGGTGCTGCGCCACGACCCCCGCTTCCCGGGGCTCCCCGATCGCGACGTGCTGCTGCTGAGCAAGGGACACGGCGGCATCGGCCTGTTCGCGACGCTCTGCGAGGCCGGGTACTTCCCGGCCGAGGAGCTCGCCGGCTACGCCCGTCCCGGCAGCCACTTCACGGCCCATCCGCACCCCGGGATCCCCGGGGTGGAGATGCCCTCCGGCTCCCTGGGCCATGGTCTGGCCGTGGGCGTCGGCTACGCACTCGCCCACCGGCTCGACCGGACCGCCCGCCGCTGCTTCGTGGTGATGGGCGACGGCGAACTCCAGGAGGGCTCGGTGTGGGAGGCCGCATCGGTCGCCGCCGCCCACCGGCTCGGCGGCCTGACCGCGATCGTGGACCGCAACGGACTGCAGATCAGCGGGTCCACCGAGACGGTCGGCGCACTCGAACCACTGGCCGACCGCTGGCGCGCCTTCGGCTGGCGCGTCCTGGAGGCGGACGGCCACGACGTCGACGCCCTCACGGCCGCGCTGGCCCCGGCGAACGACACGGACCGGCCCACCGTACTGATCGCGCACACCGTCAAGGGCAAGGGCGTCGCTCCGATCGAGGGTCAGGCGCGCAGCCACTTCGCCCGGCTCGGACGGCGCCAGGAGCAGCAGCTCCTCAAGGCGCTGCGCGCGGATTCGGGAGCCAGGCGATGAGCACGGTCACCGCGGCCCCGCCCGCGGAGTCCCGCTCGGCCCGCGAGGTCTACCGCGACGCGGTCGCCGCGCTCCTGCCCGTACAGGAAAGGCTGGTCGTCCTCGACAGCGACACCGGACTGTTCGGCGGCGTCGACTTCGGCACCGGTGCGGAGCGCTACGTCAACATCGGCATTGCCGAGCACACCCTGGTGGGCGCGGCCGCCGGTCTCGCCCGCGAGGGACGCATTCCGCTGGTCAACACCATGGCGGCGTTCGCCTCCTCCCGGGCCCTGGAGGCCGTGAAGCTGGACATCGCGCTCGGGAACCTGCCGGTGCTGATAGCCGCGACCCACTCGGGAGTGTCGGCCGGCCACCTGGGCCCCACCCATCACGCCCTGGAGGACCTGGCGACGCTCCGCGTCCTGCCCAACATGACCGTGGTGGTGCCCGGTGACGCGGCCCAGACCGAGGAACTCCTGCGCCAGGCGCTGGCTCTGGACGGGCCCGTCTACTTCCGTCTCGGCCGGGCCGCCACCCCTGCCCTGCCGGCGGCCGGGCCGCCGCAGCTGGGCAAGGCCCAGATCCTGCGCCGCGGGACGGACATCACGCTGGCCGCCTGCGGTCCCTACCCGGTCCTGGCGGCCCTGGAAGCGGCCGGAATCCTCGAACGGGACGGCATCTCGGCGAGTGTGCTGCATCTGCACACCGTCAAGCCTCTGGACACCCCGGCGCTGCTCGACGCCCTGGGCGACCAGCAGGCGCTGATCACCGTGGAGGAGCACTGGGGGGCCGGCGGGTTCGGCTCCGCGGTCGCCGAGGAACTCAGCGCGGTGCGGCCGGTCCAGGTCCACCGGATCGCGATGCCGGACGCCTTCGTCCCGGTGGCCGGCAGTCAGCGGCTGCTGCTCGAACAGGGCGGTATCTGCGCCGAGTCCGTCGCGGAGCGGGCCCGCCGCACACTCAGCACGTCTCAGGGAGGCACCCGATGAGCACGACACGGCAGCACGGCGCCGTGCTGGAGCCCGGCGCCGCCGGTCCGGCCGCCGCCTACCGCGCGGCGGGCTGGTGGCGGGACGAGACCGTACTGCACGACCTGCGCCGCTGGGCCGCTCTCAGCCCCGGCAAGGCCGCCCTGGTCTGCTACTCCGGTGCCGAGGCGCAGACCGTCGGCTACGCCGAACTCGCCCGCCGGGTGGACCGGCTCGCGGTCGGACTCCTCAGGCTCGGGGTGCGGCCGGGCGAGGTGGTGACCCTGCAACTGCCCAACTCCTGGGAACTGGTGGCGCTCTGCCTCGCCTCGGCCCGGATCGGCGCGGTCGCCGGCCCCGTGGTGCCGACCATGCGCCGCCGCGAGGTGGAGTTCATGACCCGGCTCACCGCCAGCCCGGTCTACATCGGCGCCGCCGAGGTGCGCGGCTTCTCCTACGACCGGATGAGCGCCGAGGTGGCCCGTGCCGTGCCCACCCTGCGTCACCGGGTGATGCTGGGTGGGGACGGGGGCGCCGGACACCCGGGCGATGCCCTCGACTTCACCGCCGACCTCTACGCCCCCGAGCCCGAGCCGGAACTGCTCGCCGCGCTCGACGGGCTGGAGGCCGGGCCCGACGACGCCGCCCAGATCATGTTCACCTCCGGCACCACGGGCGAGCCCAAGGGGGTGGTGCACAGTCACAACACCCTGTACTCGATGAATCTGGCCCAGGCCGCGACCCTCGGCCTGGGCGGTGACGAGGTCACCGCGATGGGCTCGCCCACCACCCATCAGGCCGGTTTCACCTGGAACTTCGTCATGCCGCTGCTGCTGGGTGCAACCGCGGTCCAGGTGGACAGGTGGGACGCGGCACAGATGCTGCGCATCCTCCAGGAGCAGCGGGTGACCTTCTTCATGGGTGCGCCCACCTTCCTCTCCGACCTGATCGACGCCCAGCGCGGGACACCGCACGACCTCTCGGCGCTGCGGAGCTTCGCCACCGGCAGCGCGCCGATAGCCCCGACGCTCGTGGAGGACGCCGACGAGGTGCTCGGCTGCCGGGTCTACGCGCTGTGGGGCATGACCGAGAACGGCTGTGTCACGGTCACCCGTCCCGGCCAGCCGCCGCTGCGGGCGGCCGAGAGCGACGGCACCGCGGTACCCGGCATGGAGGTGCGGATCTCCGCCCGGGACGGCAGCCCGGTGCGGCCCGGCGAGACCGGCCGGCTCCAGGTGCGCGGCTCCGCACAGTGCCTGGGCTACTTCCGTCGCCAGGAGGTGTACGAAGCCTCGGTCACCGCCGACGGCTGGTTCGACACCGGCGACCTCGCCCGGGACGACGGCCACGGCGGAGTGCGCATAGCGGGCCGGCTCAAGGACATGATCGTGCGCGGCGCCGAGAACATACCCGTGGTCGAGGTGGAGGGCGCCCTGCTGCGCCACCCCGCCGTCAAGGACGTCGCGGTGGTGGGCTACCCGGACCCGCGGCTCGGCGAGCGTTCCTGCGCCTTCCTGGTGACCACCGACCCCGGCCTGGGGCTTGCCGCCCTGCGCGATCACCTGGCCGGGCTCGGCATGACGAAGACGTACTGGCCGGAACGGGTGGAACAGCTCCCCGAGCTGCCGCGCACCCCCTCCGGAAAGATCCAGAAGTTCGCTCTGCGCGAGCTCCTGCAGACCTGAGGACCCCGGAGATCCGAGAGAAGGAAGCACAGCTCCATGGATTTCACCTTCGCCCCTTCCGAGAACGAACTGGCCAAGAGAGTCGCCGAGTTCGCCGCCGAGAAGATCGCCCCGCACCGCCGGGAGCAGGACCGCGCCAGCACCTACCGCGCCGGACTGTTCGCGGACCTGAGTGCCGCGGACCTGTTCGCGCTGCGCATCCCCGAGCAGTACGGCGGCCTCGGCCTCAGCGCCGTCAGCGCGGGCATCGCGCTGGAGCAGCTGGCGGCGGCCGACCTCTCGGTGTGCTTCCCGGTGCTCAACGCCGCGCTCATCGGCGGGGTACTCGCCGACAACGGTGAGCCCGGCCAGCTGGCGGCCTGGCTGCCGCCGATCGCCCGCGGTGAGTCCCTGGTCGCCCTCGCGCTGACCGAGCCCGACCACGGGACGGACGCGGCCGGCATCCAGCTGCACGCGCAGCCGGACGGCGACGGCTGGCTGCTCACCGGTGAGAAGACCTCGATCATGATCGCCGCTCATGCCACCCACGCGCTGGTGTTCGCCCGCACCGGCGGGGCGGGCGCCCGCGGGATCAGCGCCTTCTACACGGCGCTGGACGACGAGCGGGTGCACCGCGAGCAGCTGACCGATCTCGGCTGCAAGGCCGGCGGCCGGGGACGGCTGGTCTTCGACGGTCTGCGGGTCGGACCGGCGGACCTGGTGGGCGAGACGGGCGGCGGCTTCGCCGCGGTGATGCGCGGCTTCGGAGTCTCCCGGGCGCTGATCGCGCTGATGGCGATCGCGGTCGGCAGTGCCGCTCTGGACGAGGCGTACGCACACGCCACCCGGCGGACCGCTTTCGGCCGGACGATCGGGCAGTTCCAGTCGGTGTCGTTCCCGCTGGTGGAGCACACCACCCTGCTGCACGCGGCACGCCTGGTCTCCTACGAGGCGCTGTGCCTGGCGGACCGCGGCGAGGATCCCCGTATCCCGTCGAACATGGCCAAGTGGTGGGCGCCCAAGGCTGCGGTCGAAGCCACCCACCAGGCGCTGCTGACCATGGGGCACCAGGGCTGGAGCGAGGACGGTCCGGTCGCCCAGCGGCTGCGGGACGTCATCGGTCTGCAGCTCGCGGACGGCACCGCCGCGGCGACCAAGCTCACCGTGGCCCGGCTCCTGCTGGGCAAGGAGAACGCGCCGTGAGCGCCCGGCGGTGCGGCACGCTCCACCGGTCAGCCGGCCGGGGCCGCTGTTTTCAGTCCCTCCCGGTAGACCTGCATCTTGGAGCGGGTGCCGCACACCGCCATGGAGCACCAGCGGCCGGAGCGGTTGCGCGCCCGGTCGTAGAAGGCCCACTCGCAGCGGTGGTCGTGGCAGCACTTCAGCCGCTGCCAGGTGCCGTCCCGGGCCGCCTCGACGACGATGCCGAGGACCTGGCCGAGCAGGCCCGCCACTCCGCTGCGGCCGGGACGCAGCCCGGGCAGGCCGTCGGTGCCGAAGGCGAGGACCAGCGGGCTGTCGCCGGCGATGCGTTCGACGGCGGCGCGGGCCGCCGGCGCGGGTTCGCCGCCGTTGTTCTCCCGGAGCAGGGCGCGCAGGGCTTCGCGCAGCTCGACCGCGGTCCTGCGGTCGGACTCGGTGACCTCACCGGTTTCCCGGAGCCCGCCGCTCGCCTCCATCCAGCGCGCGAGCCCCCCGGCCGTGGCGAACTCGTCCGGCCCGAACTCCACATTGACGCTGTTGACGAACGACTGCACCAGGGCGAGCCGGCCGGGGGCCACCTCGCGGTCGCCCGGCTGCCGTACCGCCCGTGATTTTCCGGTCATCCAGCAGACACTACCGGCCATTCACGTTGACCGGTATCCCACTCTCCCGTCTCCCCACCCCCACGGAAGGATTCCCATGTCCAGCAATACCGGCGCCCGACCGCCGCTCCTCCTGCTGTGCGCCGCACAGTTCATGCTCGCCCTCGATTTCGCCATCGTGAACGTCGCCCTCGGCGGCATGCAGAGCGACCTCGGCTTCACCGACAGCGGACTGCAGTGGGTCGTCGGCGCCTACGCGCTGTTCTACGGCGGATTCCTGCTGCTCGGCGGCCGGGCCGGCGATGTCATCGGCCGCAAGCGGCTGTTCGTGATCGGCCTCGCCGTCTTCACTCTGGCCTCGCTGGTCGGCGGCCTCGCCAACGCGCCGTTCGTCCTGATCGCCGCCCGCGCGCTGCAGGGCCTCTCGGCCGCCGCGGTCTCCCCCGCCGTACTCGCGCTGATCGCCGCCGGATTCCCGGAGGGCAAGGAGCGGGTGAAGGCGATGGGCGTCTTCGGCGCCGTCTCCTCCGCCGGCTTCTCCGGCGGTGTGGCGGCCGGTGGCCTGCTCACCGAGTACATCAGCTGGCGCGCGGTGATGCTGGTCAACCTCCCCGTCGGCATCGTCCTGGTCGCCCTGGCAGCCAAGCGCCTCGTCGCCGACCACCACGCCACCCGCGCGACCCGGCTCGACGTGCCCGGCGCCATCCTCGTCACCTCGGCGATGTGCGCCTTCAGCTACGGACTGACCGCCGCATCCGACAAGGGCTGGGGCTCGACGCCGGTCATCGTCGCCCTGGCCGCCGGCGTCGCGCTGCTGGCCGCCTTCCTGGCCGTGCAGACCCGGGTCGGCGCACCGCTCGTGCCGCTGTCGGTCTTCCGTAACCGCAGCCTGTCCTCCGGCAACGGCATCGCCTTCCTGTCGGGCGGCGTGATGTCCGTGTCGACCTTCTTCATCACCCTGTACCTGCAGCAGGTGCTCGGCTACTCCTCGGTCAAGACCGGACTCGCCTTCTTCCCGCAGGCGTTCGTGGTCTTCATGGCGAGCGTGCCGGTGATCCGGCTTACCGAGAGGCTCGGCGCGCGGAACACCCTCACCATCGGCGGGGTGCTCCTGACGGCTGGTTCGGCACTGCTGGCCCAGGTCACGGCCGGGAGTTCCTACCTGCTGGTCGTGCTGCCCGGCGGTGTTCTGCTCGGTCTCGGCGTGACGGTCATGATGATCACCACGGCCGTCGCGGCGACCAGCGGGGTCGAGGGGCCGCAGATGGGTCTCGCCTCCGGTCTGTACAACTCCAGCCGCCAGCTGGGCGTCGGCCTCTGCCTCGCCCTCGGTGTGGCGCTCGCCGGTATGGCGCACGGCGCCGTCCGGGCCATCCCGATCGGCGGTTTCCAGGCCGCCTTCTGGTTCACCACCGCGCTCTCCGTCGCCATCATCGCCGTCTCCGTCCTCGGCCTGCGGGGTACGGCGGTGGCCCGTGCGGCGCAGCCGCAGACCGCAGCTCCGGCCAAGTCCACGGGCGGCGTCGGCGCTCCGGCCACGCCTTCGGTCGCCAAGTAGTCCACGGCGCCCCCGCACCCCTTCCGGGAGCGCCTTCCCCAAGCGGCCGGCCCCCGCCCCCCGGGGGGCCGGCCGCCCCACCGTTCGGCATACGCACGCGGAGAGGACCAGGAACGAGCCATGACTCACATACTCGTCGCAGGCGGTGGCATCGGCGGTCTCGCCACCGCACTCGGCCAGGCCCGGAGCGGGCACCGGGTGACCGTTCTGGAGAGCCGGCCCGAATTCAGCGAGATCGGGGCGGGAATCCAGCTGGCCCCCAACGCATTCCACGCCCTCGACTCCCTGGGCGTAGGTGCCGAGGTGGCCGCCCGCGCCGACTTCATCGACGAACTCCGCTTCATGGACGGCACCTCCGGGGCGCGGATCGCGGCCATGCCGCTGGACGAGGAGTACCGGGCCAGGTTCGGCAACCCGTATGCGGTGGTGCACCGGGCGGACCTGCACCGGGCGCTGTTCGAAGGCTGCCGGCGGGCCGGGGTGACGCTACTCGGGGGGCAACGGGTGACCGGCTACCGGCAGTCCGGCGGGCAGGTCACGGCGGTGACGGCCACCGGCGACCGCTTCCCGGCGCAGGTGCTCATCGGCGCCGACGGGCTGCGCTCCGCCGTGCGCGGGCAGTTGGTCGGTGACGGACCGCCACGGGTATCGGGCCACACCATCTACCGCTCCGTGATCCCGATGTCCGAGGTCCCCGAGCGGCTCAGGACCCGGGCCGTGACGCTGTGGGCGGGCCCCGGCCGGCACTTCGTGCACTATCCGATCAGCCGGGGCGCCTACCTCAACCTCGCCGCCACCCGCGACGACAACGCCCGCCAGGAGATCACCGGAGCCCCCGCCACTCGCGCCCACGTCCTGTCGGAGTTCGGGGAACTCGCCGAATCGGCACGGGAGTTGCTGGAACTGGGGCGCGACTGGCGGATCTGGGTGCTCTGCGACCGGGACCCGGTGGCGAACTGGGTGGACGGCCGGGTGGCCCTGGCCGGGGACGCCGCGCACCCGATGCTGCAGTACGCGGCCCAGGGCGCCTGCATGGCCCTGGAGGACGCGGTGGTGCTCGGCTCCCTGCTGCGCTGCGAGGCCGACGACGTACCGCGGCGGCTGAATCACTACAACGCCGTCCGCCGGGAGCGCACCGCGCGCACCACCCTCGCCGCCCGCTGGATGGGCAGCGAGCTGTACCACCCGGCCGGCGACCGGGCCGCGGCGCGCAACACGATGCTCGCCGGGTACTCCGCCGGGGACCTGCACGACATGGTGGAGTGGCTGCACGGCGCCACCGACCTGTCGCACGATGTGGCACACGCAGCCTGAGCGCGCGTCCGGCGCGCGCACGGAAACCGGAAGGCAGAAGGAAACGGATGGCTTCAACCGACGACGCCGAGGTAATCCACTTTCCCAGCGAGGAAGCCCTGGAGGCCTGGATCGAAAAACATCACCCACTACCGTCCGGAGTATGGCTGAAGATCGCCAAGAAGGGGTCCGGCATTCCGTCGGTGAATTCCACCCAAGCACTTGACGTGGCCCTCTGCTACGGCTGGATCCCGGGTCAGCGCAAATCCTTCGACAGTGAGTTCTTCCTGCAGAAGCTCACCCCCCGGCGGCCGCGGAGCGTGTGGTCGATGGTCAACATCCGCAAGGTCGAGGCCTTGGTCGCGGCCGGCCGGATGCGGGAGCCCGGACTGGCCGAGATCCGGCTCGCGCAGGCCGATGGCCGGTGGGACGCGGCCTACGAGTCACAGGCCAACGCCGAGGTGCCGGCGGATCTGACAGCTGCTCTGGACGAGCACCCGCGCGCCGCGGAACGCTTCGGGGAACTGGACCGCACGAGCAGGTACGGACTGATGCTGCCGCTGCTCAAAGCGGCCGGCGAGGAGAACCGGTCCACCCAGCTGAAGAAGATCCTGCACCAGCTGGAGAACGCCACGTCCTGAATCCTGCACCGGTCCGACAAGCCGCCGCCCTGCCTCGCGCACCGGGCGGCGGCTTCTCGTTTCCATAATATTCCGCCGCGATATCGCTTGTTCCGGCGGCAATCGGGGCCATTACTCTTCCGGGCATGACACTTCACACGCGCCAATGGGGCACCGGCGACCGGGTCGCCGTGCTCGTCCATGGAATGCTGAGCAGTTCGGAGTGCTGGTGGGAGATCGGTCCCGCACTGGCTGCCCGCGGATACCGGGTGATAGCCGTGGACCTGCCGGGTCACGGCCTCTCCCCCGCGGATCCCGAAGCCGACATGGACACCTTCGTCAGCTCGTTCCTCAAGTCCGTGCCGTCCGCACCGGCACTGGCCGTCGGGCACTCGATGGGAGCGTTCGTGCTGGCCGCCGCCGTGGAGCAGCTCGCCCCGGAACGGGTGGCGTACGTGGACACCCCGTTCGGCCCGAGCCGCGGTGACGCCGACCCGCAGATGCTCACCGCGGTGTACGACAAGGCCAAGGCGCGCCGCACCCTCGACGCCCTCGACCGGCAGGAACCCGGCTGGCAGCAGCAGGACCGTGCTGTCGAGGCACTGGCCGCCGAGCAGTTCGACGTCGCGACGTCGGTGAGCCTGTTCGTCTCCGTCGCAGGTCTCGAATTCGCGCCGCCCGCGCATGTCCCCACCCTGGTGATCCGACCCGAGCCCAGCCGGTTCGTGCCACCGGAGGCTGTCGCGTCGCTCCAGGACCGTGGCATCCCGGTCCGCTCCATCGAGGGCGCCGGCCACATCACCTGGTACGGCCGGCACGCGGCGTTCATGGCCGTCCTCGACGACTGGCTGGCGCGGCCCCTCCCGGCCGTCGCGTGATCCCCCTGGCCGCAGCGCTTCGCCCCGCCGGACGGTCCGGCGGGGCGAAGCGCGTCTCGGGACGGTGCTCAGGCGGTGGCCGGGACCTTCCCCGCGACCAGTGCGGCCATCCTCGCCACCGTTGGCTCGTCGAAGAGGTCGACGATCTCGATGTCGACGACGAAGCGCTCGCGGACCAGTTCGGTCAGCCGGGCCGCTCGCAGCGAATCCCCTCCCAGCTCGAAGAAGTTGTCGTGAACGCCGATGCCGTCGAGCTCCAGGACCTTGACCCACAGGTCGTGCAGCGGCGTCTCGAACTCCCCGGCGGGGGCCTGGTACGCGGTGTCCATCTCCGGACGCGAGGTCGGCGGCTCGGGCAGCGCCGTCCGGTCGATCTTGCCGTTGACGCTGGTCGGCAGCCCGCCGATGACATAGGCGGCCGGCACCATGAAGGAGGGCAGCCGCTGGGCCAGACCACGGCGGACGGCCCGGACCGAGACGGTGGCGTCGGTACCCGGCTCGATGTAGGCGGTCAGCTGGACGTCGCCCTGACCGTCCTGACGGGCCAGCACCGCGGCCTGGTTCACGCCCGGCAGCGTGGTGAGCACGACCTCGATCTCGCCGAGGTGGACCCGGTTCCCGCGCACCTTGATCTGGTTGTCGGTGCGGCCGACGATCTCGATGCTGCCGTCCGGCCAGTACCTGGCCAGGTCGCCGGTGCGGTACATGACGGGGTGCCGTTCCGGATCGATCGGGTTGGTGATCCACTTCTCCGCGGTGGCCTCCGGGCGGCCCAGGTAGCCGGCCGAGAGGCTGACGCCTGCGATGCACAGCTCGCCGACGAGCCCCGGCGGCAGCGGACGCAGGTCCTCGTCCAGGACGTAGATGGTGACGTTGGTGGTGGGGCGGCCGATGGGGGGCAGCCGGCGGGCCCTGCCCTGCTCGCCCAGCTGTCGGCCGAGCTCGGTGATGTCGCAGCTGGCGACGACGGTGGCCTCCGCGGAGCCGTACAGGTTGATCAGCCGGAACGGCAGGCCGGCCGGGGGCCAGGACTGGATGCGCTCGCCGCAGACCCGGATGTTCTCCAGCGGGGTGTCCTCGGGCCATTCGAGCCGCCACAGCCGCTCGGCCATCGGCTTCATCAGCAGGGCGGAGGTGATGCCCTCGCGCAGGAACCACTCCTGGAGACGGTGCTCGGAGGAGACCACCGAGACGTCGGGGATGTGCACGGTGCCGCCGCGGGCGAGCACCGGGAAGCACTCGACCTCGATCATTCCGTAGCCCGGTGCGGCCAGCCAGGTGCCCTGGGACTCGCTGGTCGTGCCGCACAGTTCGGCCATGCTGTGGATCAGGTTGCGGGCGGCGCCGAAACGGACCATGACCGCCTTGGGGGCGCCCGTGGATCCGGAGGTGTAGCAGATGTGGATCAGGTCGTCCGCGCCGACCGGCTCACTGACCTCCGTGTCCGGCTCGCTCTGCCAGTCTTCGGTGTCCAGCGCGATCACCGGCGAGAGTCCGCTGATCTTCGCCTCATGGGCGGCCAGGGTCAGCACCACCGCGGCCGAGGCGTCCTCGATCATGTAGCGGATGCGGTCCGCCGGGAAGTCGCTGTCGAGCAGGATCGCGGCACAGGCCAGCTTGAAGCAGGCCAGCTGGGCGATCAGGCTCTCCGCGCTGCGCGGGAAGCAGACCCCGATCCGGCTCCCGGGGCGCACCCCGCGCGCCGCGAGCCGGTGGGCCAGCTGGTTGGCGCGCCCGTCGAGCTCCCGGTAGGTCAGCCGGGTGCCGGGGAGGATCACGGCCACCGCGTCGGGGGTGCGCCGGGCGGTCTCGGCGACCAGCTCATGGATGAAGGCCGGGCCGACCGGGCCCTCGGTGTCGTTCCACTCCACCAGGGTGCGGTGCGTCTCCTCAGGCGTGAGCAGGGCGATGTCCCCGACCGCGGTCCCGGGGCCGGCGGCCAGCGCGATGAGGACACGCTCCAGGTGGCTCGCGTACTGATCGGCTGCGGTGTCGTCGAACTCATCGCCGTCCAGGGCCAGTTCGAAGGATTCGCCGCTGACCGAGAGGGTCAGTGCGGCAAGCGCCCGGGACGCCCGCCCGGTGCTGTCGACCCCGGCGTGCGCGGGACGCCCGGTACCGCTCCCGGCCACCGCGACGGCGCCGGCCACCGTTCGCAGGAGCTCCCCGGCGGTGGTCCGGGCCTCCACCCGTATCGCCAGTGATTCGGCGACTCCGGGCTGCTCCTGACGACTGATCAGCAAATCTGTCTCGCCCGTGTAGCGGTGCACGAGGGCGGCAAGCGCGGCCGTCGCGTACAGGGCCGGGTCTTCGGCGACGGCGGCGGGGACGGCGATGTCACGACGGCGCAGCGCACCGGAGCGTGCGCCGTCCAGGACGCGTGCCAGGGGAAGGGACGAACTCGTGGTGACAGCCACGGCATTGGTTCCTCTCTGAGATCTTCACAGGTGCTGATGAGTGGGTTGTCGATCAGGCCGGTCGGACCGGGGGCCCGGCCAGGCGTCGGGCGTCGACCGCGGCGGCGAGCTCGTCGAGCATGGCCACGGTGGTGGGCCAGTCCACGCAGGCGTCGGTGACGCTCTGTCCGTACACAAGGCCGTCGGTGCGCCCGAGTTCGAGGTTCTGGCGGCCCGGGGCGAGGAAGCTCTCGATCATGACGCCGGCGATCCCCCGCTCACCTGCGGCGATCCGCCCGGCGATGTCGGAGACGACGACCGGCTGCCGCTCGTGGTCCTTGTTGCTGTTGCCGTGGCTGGCATCGACGATCAGCTGCTGCGGCAGCCCGGCGGCAGCCAGCTCCGCCAGCGCCGCGGCGACGGGCCCGGGACCGTAGTTGGGTCCGTCCGAGCCCCCGCGGAGCACCACGTGAGTGTCCGGATTGCCCTCGGTGGCCACCACGGCCGCCCGCCCCTCCCCGTCGATGCCGGGGTACACATGGGCGTGCGAGGCGGATATGACGGCGTCCACTGCGTCCCCGACACCGCCGCCGGTGGTGTTCTTGAACCCGACCGGCATCGCTAGGCCGCTGGTGAACTGACGGTGGATCTGGCTCTGTACGGTGCGTGCCCCGATGGCACCCCAGGCGACCGCGTCGGCCAGGTAGTGCGGCACCAGCGGGTCGAGGAACTCACAGGCCACCGGCAGCCCGGTGCCGGCGATCTGGGCCATCAGTCCGCGGGCGAGGCCGAGACCGCTGGGCAGATCGTGGGAGCCGTCCAGCCGGGGGTCGCTGAGCAGACCCTTCCAGCCGACCCGGGTACGGGGCTTCTCCACGTAGACCCGCATGACCACGAGCAGCTGGTCCTGGGTCTCGGCCGCCAGCGCGGACAGCCGCTCGGCGTAGCCGAGGGCGGCATCGGGGTCGTGCACGGAGCAGGGGCCCGCGATGACGACCATCCGGTCGTCCTTGCCGGCGAGCACCCGGGCGATGTCACGGCGGGCTCTCGCCGTGGTCTTCCTGGCGAGGGCGGACAGCGGAATCTGGGTACGCAGTCCGTCCGGGGTGGGCAGCTGGTTGGGGCGGCGTGTGGCGCCGGACAGGGTGTCCGGTGCGACGTACGCGGTGCGGACAGGGCTCATGGACGTGATCCGTTTCCTTGGACGAAGGTGCGGGAGGGGTACGCGGGAGTGCGCGGCCGGGGCCGGGCGCGACCCGAGGGGCTGCCGGAGCGGCGGGACCTGCGGGCAGCCCGTCAGACGCCGTCGGCGGTGAACACCGCGGCGGAGAAGGTGAAGCCCATTCCGGTGCCGAGGACGAGAATCCGGTCGCCCGGATTCAGCAGGTCGTTGCGGAGCAGGTGGTCGAGGCCGTACATCTGGTCGCAGGGACCGAGGTGGCCGATGGTCAGGCCGAGCTCCAGCACGGTGTTGCGCGGGGTGATCCCCAGGGGACGTACGAAGCTCTCCCGGTACAGCGTCCGGCCCACGAACGGGGTCAGGAACCAGTCGATGCCGTCCTCGTCCACTCCCGCCTCGTCCAGAGCGCGGCCGACCACGGAACGGGTGCAGTCGGCGGTCCGGTCGCGCACGTCCCGCAGCGAGACCTCACCGGTGGCGAGGAATTCGCGGGTCCTGCGGCGCATGTCGGGCTGTCCCTCGGGAGCCGTGCGGAAGGGCTCGGCGCCCCGGGAGAGTCCCTCCAGGACGGTGTCGGTACGGCTCACCAGCGAGCGCAGCCGCAGGCGTCCGGTGTCCCGGGTCACCACGCCGGCCGCGGCACCGTCGCCGAAGATCATGCCGGGTGAGGTGTAGAAGCGGTCCGTGGGCGGCGCGAAGCGGTCGGACAGGGTGATCAGGGCGGACGGAACGCCGGGGCGGGCCATCAGCGCGGAGGCGGCGACGTCCAGCGCGGCCAGGGAGCCGTTCGACCAGGCGTTGACCGTGGCCGGCATGGAGTCGAGCTCAGGGCCGAGGAGCTGACCGCCGATCCAGCAGGCCGCGGGCCACAGGTCGATGCCCTGGAAGTGGCCGTGGCTGTGCAGCAGGAGGGTCTCGCCGTCGACCCGCGCACCCTTCTCCTGCGCCTCCTTGACGGCCTGCCGGCCGGCGATGACCGCCATCTCGGGCGGCGCGTCCCCGGATCGGGAGTAGCTGGTCATCCCGGTGCTCTCGGCGGCGTCGGACGAGTACTCGCCGTCGGCGACGGCCCCGGCCACCGGTTCGAGAGTGCCGAGCGTGCCTCCGGTTCCGGCGAGCCAGATGTTGTCGAAGCGCATCGGACGGTTCCTTTCCTGGGTGGGCTGCGGCAGTGCGGGGGGATCGGCATCCGGCCGGCCCGGGCCGGATCGGTGTTACCAACAAAGACGTTATGCAGGTATCGCAACCGGTACAACCGATGCCCCATAAGGGCCCGTTACCTCTCCGAGCAGGTCGGCGAGCAGCTCGCCGAGCAGCTCGGGTCCCCGCGTTGTCAGCACCGAGGCGGGGTGGAACTGCACCGACGCGAAGCCCGGCCCGCGCAGGGCGTGCACTTCGCCGTCCTGCTCGCGGAAGACCCTGACCGGACCGTCGCGGCCGGGGCAGTCGATGAGGTCGTGCGCGCTGCGGGCGGCGAAGGTGTTGTAGAACCCCACCGGTTCGCTGCGGCCGAAGCATTCGATGGTGCGCTGCACTCCCTGGGTGGGCACCGGATGCCTCCGCAGCGCCAGCCCGAGCATCATGCAGAGCACCTGATGGCTCAGACAGACGGACAGGAACGGGATGCCCCGCGCCAGGAGGTGCGAGGTGAGCCCGCGGAGCCGGGCGATCTTGGGGTCTGCCGTCCCTCCCGGGTCGCCCGGTCCGGGCCCCAGGATGACCAGGTCGTAACCGTCCGGGCAGAAATCCTCGTCGTGCCGCCGCACGTCGACGTCCAGCCCCTGCGCCCGGAGCAGATGGCGCGCCATGGCGGTGAAGGTGTCCTCGGCGTCGATCACGAGGATCCTGCGGCCCGCCAGCACCGGCAGCGGCCGGTCCCGCTCACCGGGCTCCTTGAACCAGAAGCCGGAGAGCGGCCGGTTGCGCGCGGCCAGCGCGGCGGCCACGGCCGGGTTCGCGGAGAGCGGCTCCGGCCGGCCGGCGTCCGGGCCGGTCGGGCCGCCGGCCGGGGCCCGCAGCGCCTCGATCAGACCGGCGGCCTTCGCCCGGGTCTCCGCGGCCTCGGCCGCCGGGTCGGAGTCGCGCACCAGGGTGGCGCCCACCGGGATCCGCACCCGGCCCGCCGCGTCGATCTCGGCGGTGCGGATGAGTATGGCCGAGTCCATCCGGCGGGCACCCGCCCCGTCCCGGCCGATCAGGGCCGCGACGCCCGCGTAGTGGCCCCGGCCTTCGGGCTCATGACGGCTGATCACCTCGCAGGCGCTCTCCAGCGGACCGCCGGTGACGGTCGGTGCGAGCAGCGTCTCGCGCAGGATCTCCCGTACGTCCAGCGAGCTGTGCCCCTCGATGAGGTACTCGGTGTGGGCGAGCCGGCCCATCTCCTTCAGCGCGGGCCCTGTCACCCGGCCGCCGCGGTCGCAGACCCGGCCGGTCATCTTGAGTTCCTCGTCGAGGACCATGTACAGCTCGTTGGCCTCCTTCCGGTCGGCGAGGAAGGCGAGGACCTCGTCCACCTGCGGGCCGCCGGACGGGTAGCGGTAGGTGCCGCTGATGGGGTTCATCACGATCCGGCCGGCGTCCAGGCTCACATGGCGTTCCGGCGATGCGCCCACGAAGGTGCGGTCCCCGGTATGCACGACGAAGGACCAGTAGCTGCCCGGATCGCGGCCGGCCAGCCTGCGGAAGAACGAGAGCGCGGTCTGCGCGGACCAGTCGGTGATCTGCGCCGTGAAGGAGCGCTTGATGACGAAGTTGGCCCCGGCGCCCCGGCCGATCTCCTCGGCGAGCACCCGGCGGACCCGGGCCGCGTACTCTTCGTCGTCGGCGTCGAAGGAGCCCTCGTCCATATCGATCGGCAGGTCGGGCAGTCGCTCCAGCACGTCGGCCAGCGGCAGCACCGCCTGCTCGTCCACGGCCAGCGTGAGCAGCGCCGCACCGTCGTCGGGGCAGGCGAAGCCGCGCTCGCGGATCTGCCGGTAGGGCAGCAGGGCCAGCACCTCGTGACGCCCCGCTGCCGGTCCCGGCACTCCGTCCCCGGCCGTCGCCCCGGTGAGCGGGATGTCGGCGATCAGGTCGCGCTCCTCGACCCGGCCCACCAGCAGATCGATCCGGCCGGGCCCGGTGGCGCCGGGCCGGTGCAGCAGGGCGAACGGTGGCGGGTCGTCCCCGAGCAGCTTCGCCAGAAGCGGGTGGACCGTCATGGCCGCCCCCCGTCCATGGCGGCCAGCACGTCCCGGGTGGGCAGCGTGACCGAGCAACGTGCGGCGACGTAGTCCAGCGTCTCGCGGTGGCGCCGGGCGGAGAAGTCCGCGACCGCGTCGCTGACCACGAAGGTCTGGATGTCGTTCGAGAAGGCTTCGTGCGCCGTCATCAGAATGCCCACATGGGCGTACACCCCGCAGATCACCAGCTGGTCGCGGCCGGTGCGACGCAGCAGACCGAGCAGGCCGGTGCGGCAGAAGGCGCTGGGCCGCCACTTGGTGAACACCCGGTCGCCGGGGGCCGGGGCGACCCGCTCGGGAATGGCGCGGTGCTCCTCGTCCGCGCTCATGCCGGCGCCCCAGATGTCCTTGAGCAGTCCGCGCTGCTCATCGGTCATCCCGCCGGGCTGGGCGGTGTAGACGACGGGCGCGCCGGACGCCGCGAACTGCCGGCGCAACGCTTCGGCGTGATCCATCAGATCGGTCAGCGGCTGCCGGCCGTCGTCCGCCCCGCCGTGTCCGAAAGGGGCAAGGAAGTAGTTCTGCAGATCGTGGACGAGGAGCACCGCGCGGGCGGGATCGACCGTCCACGGCGCGACGTTGCGCGGCAGCTCGTCCTCGGTCGGCATGGGATACGGGTCGATGAGCGGGATCGGCATCTTGGCTCCTGGGGTCTGATGAGGGGCTGGGCGGGCTGCGCGCCCGCCGGGGATCACGGACGGGCACCTACGCGCCGAGCGCCGCACCGCCGTCCACCACGAGGTCCTGCAGGGTGATGTGCGAGGCCTGGTCGGAGAGCAGGAAGAGGACCGCGTGGGCGATGTTCTCGGGCTGGGCGATCCGCCCGAGCGGGATTCCCAGCCGGTAGGTGGCCGGCGAGCCCTCGACGGACGGGCCGGCCGCGTCGCCGTCCGGGTACATCGAGGTGAGCATCGGCGTCTCGGTGGAACCGGGAGCGACGACGTTGCAGCGGATGCCGTGCCGAGCCGTCTCCAGGCCCAGCGTCCGGGTGAAGCTGGTCGCCGCGGCCTTCGACGCCGCGTACGCCGCCATGCTCCAGCGCGGCACACCCGCCGAGTTGGAGGCGACGGTCACCACGGCGCCGGAGCGCCGGGGCACCATCCGGCCCACGACGGCCCTGCTGACGTGGAAGACACCGGTGGCGTTGACCGCGAAGGTGAAGTCCCAGTCCTCGTCGCTGTATCCCGTCACCTCGCCGGTCCGCAGTACACCGGCCGCGTTCACCAGGTAGTCGAGCGGCCCGAGTTCGGACTCGGCGCGGTCCACCGCCGCGTCCACCTCCGCGCCGGAGCGCACATCCGCGCCGAGCGCGAGGACGGTCCCGCCGTCCGCCTCGATCTCCTTCACCAGCGGCTCCAGGGCGGCGAGGCCGGTGTCCAGCACCGCGACCCGGGCGCCGGCCCCGGCGAGCGCCCGGGCCACCGCGGCCCCTATGCCGCCCGCGGCCCCGGTCACCAGGGCCGTCCTGCCGTGCATCGGCGCGTTCTCGCGGACCGCTCCGGCGCCTGTTCCCGTGGGCTCGTTCATCGTCCGTTCCTCCATCCCGTGTGGTGTGCTGCGGCGGCCCGGCGGCGCCGGTCGACCACCTCTCCGCGACGCCGCAGCGCCGCACCGACCGCATCCGCGTCCACCCCCAGGCAGCGCACCGTGAAGGAGGACAGCGCCTCCAGGTACTCGGCCTCCAGGGCGTCCTCGTCCAGCCCGGTGGAGCGGCCGTCCTCGATCAGGACCTGTCCCGCGACGATCACGGTCTCCACGTCCATGGAGCCGCCGAGCGAGAGGAAGCCCTCCAGCGGGCGCGGATTGAGCAGATAACGCCAGTCCTCGGCGGGGACCAGCAGCAGGTCGGCCTGCTTGCCGGCCTCCAGGCTGCCGATCCGGCCGGCCTGGTCCAGGCCCCTGGCGGGCAGCCGGGTGGCCATCGCGAGGGCGTCGGTGGGCAGTACCTCGGTGGGGTCGGCGTACATCTCGTTGTAGAGCTGCCACACCGCGCGCATCGCCTCCGGCATGCCGCCGAGCGGTACGGCGGCACCGTCGGTGGACACCGAGACGTCCAGTCCGGCCCGCCGGAACTCCGGGATCACCCGGGTCTCGGAGACGGTGGACTCGCCGGCCTGGCCGTACTTGGCGGGCGAGTGGCTGATATGCGCGCCGGCCCCGATGAGCAGCGCCCGCTCGCCCGGGTCGGCGAAACCGCAGTGCACCGCCATGAAGCGGTCCGAGAGCAGTCCTGCCTCGGCGAACCGCCGTACCGGAGTGGCTCCGTAGTACGCCAGCATCACATCGGCCTCGTTGCGCAGCGCCCCCACGTGGGTGGCGAAGGGAACGTCGTACCGGGCCGCCAGATCCGCGAATCCGGCCGCGAGCTCGTCGCTCATGTTGGTGCCGTAGACCGACGTGGGCCAGGCCCTGACCAGGCCCTCCGGGTCTCCCGCGCACTCTTCGAGCAGTTCCTCGATGCGCTGGAGCTCCAGGTCGGTGTCCCGGGTGCGCCGGAAGCGGCTGTCCGCCGGGTGGCAGACGGTGTCGGCGGCCCAGGTCGAGACGGTGCAGCGCATCCCGAGGTCGCGGGCGGCCCGGGCCAGCGCCTGCGGCTTGTTGAGGGAGCCGACGTCGCCGAGGGTGGTGACGCCGGAGCGCAGCTGGGTCCACATCGAATAGCGGGCGATGGCGAGGGCCTCGTCCGGGGTCAGCCGGTCGATGTGGTCGTGGAAGGCGTCGAAGACCACGGAGATCTGTGTGACGTCGCCGCCGAGTGCCATGAACACCGGCTTGTCGTCCCGGTCCGTGGCCGAGCGCAGCGCCCCCTTGAAGGGGAAGCGCATGGCGAACATCTCGTGCCAGTGCGCGTTGACGAAGCCGGGAAGGATCATCCGGTCCCGGGCGTCGATGGTCCGCAGGTCCGCCCGGTGCCTCGGCTCGACGGCCGCCTCGACCTCGGCCGCCGGGCCGGCGGCGACGATCACCGAGTCCTCGACGAGGACCGCACCGTCGGGCACGACCCGGTCGGTGTGGTCCGCGGGGTAGAGCACACCGCCGCGGATCAGGAGGGCGCTCATCACGCCACCTC
>NZ_JBHVWF010000081.1:0-37210 GCF_042882365.1 Streptomyces sp. NPDC058221
CGGCAGCTTCAGTTGTTTATAAGAGACCCCCCGCCGCCCATTTCCCGTACCCGGGGCGCGGCGGGCCGGGGGGCCCCCCACCGGAGCCCGTGGAGCGCCCCCGGACCGGCCGCGTCAGCGCAGGATTACCGGGAGTGCGGCATAGCAGGCCATCTCGGCGGCGCTGCGGGGCAGTTCATCCGTGCGGCGAACCGGGGCCGGAGGCACGGGGGCCGGGCGTCTGCTACGGCGTTTCGCCCTGGGCGGCCTCGATACTGCTGTGCAGGTCGTGTGTCGCGTCGAGCGCGGCCGCCCCCGAGACGACCAGGCAGGCCAGCAGGGTCGCGGCGGCGGCGCGGCCGATACGGGGGCGCGCGGCGGTCCGGCCCAGCAGGGCTGCGACCCGGCGGGGTACGGGCCCGGCGGCCACAGGGAGCGCCGCGGCGGGGCGGGGTGCGCGGGCGCCCTCGGCCGCCCGGGCGGCCAGCGCGGCGCGTCCGATCGCCCGGGCGGCGACCCGGCGGTCCCCTACGGCGTGCGCGGCGGCCTCGTCCGCGCAACGCTCCAGCGCGTACCCCATGGGTGCGCGCAGGGCGCCCAGCGCCGGGTGACAGCGTGCGGACAGCTCGGCGGCGACGAGGTAGAGGTGGTGGCGCCCGGTGAGATGGGCGCGTTCGTGTGCCAGGAGTGCGTCCCGCTCGGCGGCTTCCAAGGCGTGCAGCATGCCGGTGGTGACGACGATCCGGCCGGGGCTGCCGGGCCGTCCGGGCAGTGCGTAGGCGTCGGGGTGGCTGTCCCGGAGCACCGCGAGCTCGCCCCCGTCGCCTGCTTCGCTCCGGGCCGCCCGGTGCAACTGGCCCCAGTGCCTGCGCGCCACGCGGGCCATGGCCGCGGCGCGGCCCACGAGCAGCGCCAGTGCGGCTGCGGCGAGCGGGACGGCGACGGCCGGTTCGGCAGCGGCGAGCGGGTGCTCGAACTCCCCGGCGGCGGCGACGGCCGAAAGCCGGCCGGCACCGGGCACCACCAGCAGGGCCAGTGAGAGCACGGTGCACAGAGCCAGGCCCGCGCCCGTCGCGGCGAGCAGTCGCACGGCCCGTGCGGGGGCCAGGGCGTCGGCGAGCCAACGCGCCGCGGGCACCACGACGAACGGCACCAGCAGCGGAATCCATACCGCGTAGATCATCGGTCCCCGTCGAGCAGATCGCGCAGCAGCCGCTCGTCCTCGTCGCTGAGCTGCGAGACGAACCGTGCCAGCACCGTGCCTCGGTCCTCGTCCTTGCGGAGTTCGCGGTGCATCCGGCGGGCGGTCAGTCCGGCGGCGTCCTCGGTAGGCGTGTACGCGAATCCGCGGCCCGACCTGGTGCGGGCGACGGACCCCTTCTCATGGAGGCGCGACAGGATCGTGGTGACGGTCGTCCGGGCGAGCTCCGCACCGATCGCACCCTGCACCTGGCCGGCGGTGAGCGGGTTCCCGGCCGCCCAGAGGGCCGCCAGGATCGTGGACTCCAGCTCACCCGAGGGCCGTCGCTCCGCCGGGGCGGGCACGGCGACGGCGGCTTCCGGGACGGGCTCCCGCCCGGCCGGGGGTGTCGCTCCCGCGCCCGGTCCGCCGTTCGGCCGGGGGGCGGATTCTCCGCCGGATATCCCGTTCACCTGCGTCATGGGAACTCTCCTCCCCCGCTCCAACGTCTACAGTGATGTAGACCGTCTACGTCACTGTAGTCAGTCCGGGCGTTCCACAGGGCCGCCCGCTCACCATTATGGGAGACCCTCCACCGTGTCCGTACTCTCACTGGCGGCCATGCCGCAGGCGGTGAACCTGCTGGACGCCGGTTCACTGCTCGGCACGTTCGGCTCGCTCGGCGTCGCCGTCGTGCTCTTCGCCGAGACGGGGCTGCTCGTCGGCTTCTTCCTGCCCGGCGATTCGCTGCTGTTCACGGCAGGCCTCCTCAGCGTGTCAGGCACCCACGGTCCGGTCGCACTGTCGTTGCCTCAGGTACTGCTCGCGGCGGTGGCCGGGGCGCTGCTCGGCGCGCAGACGGGCTACTGGCTCGGCCGCCGGGGCGGCCGGGCGCTGCTCGCCCGCAGCCGCTCCGAACGGCTGCACGAGGGCGCCGACCGGGCGGCGGAGCTGCTCGCCAGATACGGCCGGGCCCGCGCGATCGTGCTGGCCCGCTTCGTCCCCGTCGTGCGTACGGTACTCAACCCGCTGGCCGGGGCACTCGGCGTCCCGGCCAGGGTGTTCGCCGTGTGGCAGGTGGTCGGCGGTGTGGTCTGGACGGCCGGACTGGTCCTCGCCGGATATGCGCTGGGGTCCTCGGTGCCGAACGTCGACCGCTATCTGCTGCCGATCGTCGCCGTCGTGGTCGTGGTCTCGCTCATCCCGCTCGCCGCCGAACTGCTCCGTTCCCGCCGACGGAGCACTGCCGAAGGAGACACCCACTGATGCCCCTCGCCTCCACGGCCTCCTCGATCGACGGTGGGCTGTACACCTGGGTCACCGAACTGGCCCAGCGCTCCCCCGCCGTCCTGGATTCCGCCGTCCGCGTCTGGTCCGACTACGGGCTGGCCGTGTTCGCCGCGTTCATGCTCGCGGCCTGGTGGCGCTCCCGCTCCACGGATGCCGCGCGTACCGCCATGGCGATGTGCGCCCCACTGGTCGTGGTCGCCACGTATCTCGTCAACGACCTGGTGAAGTCGGCCTTTCACGAACAGCGTCCCTGCCGGACCCTTCATGCGGTGACGGTGGAGGCGTGCCCGCCACTGGGCGACTGGTCCTTCCCGAGCAATCACGCCGCCATCGCGGCGGCCGCTGCCATGGCGATCTGGCTGACCGACCGGCGGCTCGGAGCGGTTGCGGTGACGGCCGCGCTGCTGATGGCGGGGTCCCGGGTGTGGATCGGGGTGCACTACCCGCACGATGTGCTCATCGGGCTCGTGATCGGCGCGCTCGTCGCATGGCCGCTGACAGTAGCGGCGCGTCATTGCGCTCCTGCGGTGGTCCGGCTGCGTGACAGCCGGCTGCGGCCGCTGGTGGCAACGCGATGAGCGAGGCCGCCCGGGCCGGCCGTGCCGAGTCCGATTCCGGCCGGCCGTCAGCCGCCGTGCCCGGACAGGCGAATGACGGCGACGCCGCCGTCCAGATCCACGCCGGAGCGGTGGGGCGGGGCGCCGTCCTCCTCGTCGTCCCGCAGCAGCAGGGCACTCTGCCGCTCCTTGAGCTCGCTCTGCTTGCCGGGCGAGAAGGTCGCGTGCAACTGCTCGAAGCCCGTCGCCGACACCTGACCCTGCCGGGCGCTGTTGCGCCACGGCAGCAGACCGGCCCGCCCCGCGCGAAGCATCAGCTGGTCGAGGAAGGCGACGACGGTCAGCCCGATCACCAGTCCGGGCAGTGTCATCATGGCGGCGAATTGCATGCGGGCAGTATCCGCCCCTGGAGGAGCGGTGCGCATCGGTCGCGGGCAGGACGATGCGGGCCGGCGCACTGTGCGACGGCCCGCAGGGTCGTGAGGAAGGGCTCGGACGGTCAGCCGTTGGGGAGGATGACGGCCCGCCCGTTGATCCGTCCGTCGTGCAGCCGCTCGTACGCCAGCGGCGCCTCGTTCAGCGAGTACGTCTCGACGTGTACCTCGACCGAACCGGCGCGGGCCAGATCGAGCACCTCGGCAAGCTCGGAGCGTGATCCCCAGTAGGGGGCGGTCACCGTCGTGTTGAACGGCAGGGAGCCGAAGCCCACAGGAAGCGACCCGCCGCCGATCCCGACGATCGTGACGTCCGAGTCGATGGCGGCCGCGGCGCCTGCCGTGGCCACGGTGGGAGGAGCTCCGACGAAGTCGAGGACGACCTGTGCGCCGATGCCACCGGTCAGCTCGCGGATCCTCGACGCGGCGTGCTCGTCCGACAGGACGGTCTCGTGCGCCCCGACGGTACGGGCGAGGGCGAGCTTGTCCTCGGTGACGTCGAGAGCGATGACCCGCACGGCCGTCATGGCGCGCAGCAGCTGGATGGCGACGTGGCCGAGGCCGCCGGTGCCGATGACGACGGCGGTCGCACCGGGCACCAGCTTCGGCAGGGAGCGCTTGATCGCGTGGTACGGGGTGAGGCCCGCGTCGGTGAGCGGTACGGCCTGGACCGGGTCGAGGTCGCCGAGCGGCACCAGGTGGCGCGGATCATCGACGATCATGTACTCCGCCATGGCGCCGGGCGATCCCAGGCCGGGCGGGTTGATGCCGAGTTCCTTGGCGCGCAGGCAGTAGTTCTCCTTACCCTCGGCGCATTTGACGCACGTACCGCAGCCCCAGGGGCCGTAGACCGCGACCGGGTCGCCCACCGTGAGACCGCTGACGCCGTCCCCGAGCGCCTCGACGGTGCCGACGCCCTCGTGGCCGAGAGTGAGCGGCAGCGGGTAGGGGAACTGGTCAGCGGGCCAGCTCATCACCGCGATGTCGGAGTGACAGACACCTGCGGCGGTGACCTTCAGCAGCACCTGTCCGGGACCGGGCTCCGGGTCGGGGACGGTGACGACCTCGGGTGCGGAACCGACGGTGCGGTACTGGACGGCTTTCATGGGGTCCTCCTTGACCTCTGCTGTTCTCTTTCTCGCCCCCCTGGCCCCCGTCCGCCACTCAGGAGGCGGAGTAGCCGCCGTCCACCAGGTGGTAGCTGCCGTGGATGAACGAGGCGCGGTCGGAGAGCAGGAAGGCGGCGAGTTCGGCCACCTCCTCCGCGGTGCCGAGGCGTCCGGCCGGGTGCAGCGAGATGAGGTGGTCGCGGGCCGGGCCGTCCGTGTTGCGCAGCAGCGGGGTGTCGATGAAGCCGGGGCCGACCGCGTTGACGCGGACGTTCTGTGCCGCGTACTCCAGCGCCGCCGTCTTGGTGAGACCGACGACGCCGTGCTTGGCGGCGACGTACGCGGGCGATCCGGCGAAGCCGTTGGTGCCGAGGATCGAGGACATGTTGACGACAGCGCCACCACCTGCGGCGACGATCGCGGGGAGCTCGTAGCGCATCGAGTAGAAGACGCCGCTGAGGTTGGTGGCGACGACCCGGTTCCAGTCCTCGACGGCGTACTCGCCGGTCGGGCTGCTCGGCCCGCCGATGCCCGCGTTGTTCACCGCGAGGTGCAGGGCCCCGAACGTGTCGACGGCGAACTGCACGCCTGCCTCGACGGAAGCGGGGTCGGTGACGTCCATGGCGACGGCCGCGGCCCGGCCCCCGGCGCTCTCCAGTGCGGTGACCGCCTTGCGGGCGCTCCCCTCGTCGTAGTCGGCCACGACCACGGACGCACCGGCGGCGGCCAGCCGGTGGGCGAGGGCCAGTCCGATGCCGGACGCCCCTCCGGTGACGAGAGCCGTACGTCCGGCGAATTCCTGGTCGGCGGTGGTGGGGGTGGTGGTGCTCATGATGTTCCGTTTCCTTCCGTGGTGCTGTGTGACGCCGGTCCGGCCGGAAGCTGCGCGAACAGCTCTCCCGAAAGGGCGTCGAACGCCTGCTCGACGAGTCGGGGCAGTTCCTCGGGACAGCCTCCGCGCACCCAGGCGGCCTGGGCGGCGAGCAGTGCGCCCGCCCCGGCGGCGACCGTGACGGCGGGACGGATGTCCTGCCGCGGATCGGTCCTCAGCCGGTGCGCGACGATGGCGACCGAGTCCTCCTGAGCGTCCACCCGGATGTGGTGGAACGCCGCGTAGAGGGTGGGCTCCCGGTCGGCGAGGACCAGCAGTTCGAAGATCCTCGGGCGGCGGTGCCAGGCGTCCGACTCCGGATCCGCCAGCCAGTCCAGGACGGCCCGGCGGTATGCGGTGAGCGGCGGCTCCCCGGCGGGACGGGCCCGCAGGGCGTCGTTGATCCGGTCGCCGTCGCCCCGGACCGAGTCCAGGACCGCGTCTTCCTTGCTGGTGAAGTACCGGCTGAAGGTGCGGCGGTCGACATCCGCGCGTTCCGCGATCTCCTCGACCGTCACCTCCCGCAGTCCGCGGTCGAGCACGAGCTCGAAGGCGGCCTGGGCCAGCGTGTCCCGGGTGCGGCGGGCCTTGCGGCTGCGCCTCTCCGGGGTCTTCCGTTCCCGGTTCATAACTGCACCGTACACCTATAAATGTCCCACTGCGACATGTGCCCCGCCGGGACATGAAGTCGAGGCGCGGCGATTTATGGCCCTGAACGGGGCAACGGGTTACCGAGAGAGCTCTCGACAGGGGGCCGGGTCCGCGGCAGGCCCTTCTACCGGGCGCTGAACGCCGCTGCGGCCCGGCGTGCGTCGGCGCCGGCGGTCACGGGAGGGCGGTGGCCGCCGGAAGCCGACCGGCGCAGCGTGAGCACGGCGATGTCGTCGCGCCGCACACCGCCGGAGAAGTCCTCCAGGTCCGCGTGGAGTGTGTCCAGCAGTTCGCGCGGGCCCAGCTGCGCCCAGCCGCCCAGCCGGGCGTCCAGCGGATAGAAGGCTCCGGAGGCGTCACGGGCCTCGGTCACTCCGTCGGTGAACATCAGGAGCGTCGCGCCGGGCGGGAAGTCCAGCCATTCGGCGGCCCGCGCCTCGTTGCTGAGCTCCGCCATGCCCAGCGGCACCGACGTACGGCGCAGCGGAACGGTGGTCGCCACGCCGTCGTGCAGCAGCCGGGGCGGCAGATGTCCGCAGTTGACGGCCTGCACCCGGCCGTCGCCGTCGAGGCCGAGCACCAGCGCGGTGACGAAGCGCTCGATCTCGCCGGTCTGGGCGGAGAAGGTGTTGTGCCGGGCGACCGCGTCCTCGACCGCGTCCACCACACCGGTCAGGGCGGGTTCGCGAATGGCCGCCTCCCGGAATGCGCCGAGCGCGGCGAAGCCCGCTCCGATCGCGGCAAGGCCCTTGCCCTGCACGTCACCGATGATGACGCGGGTGCCGTACGGCGACTGGACGACCTCATAGATGTCGCCGCCGACCAGCCGGTCCTCCTCGATCGGCGCGTAGATGCCGTCCACCAGGACCTGGTCGGTCAGTACGGGCAGCGGACGCAGGATCTGCCGCTGGAGGGCGACGGCAGCCGACCGCAGTCTGGCGATCTCGGTGGCATGCCGGATTCTCAGCGAACAGGCCCCGACACCCACCGCGCAGGCCAGCACGGTGAAGCCGACACCGCTCACGCTGTCCCAGAGGGTGCCTCCGGACACCAGCCGGGAGATCACGACGATGGGCAGGATCCAGACCGCCGCGGCGACGGTCTGCCGGACCGTGCAGAAGACCGAGACGAGCGCGGGCACCACGACCAGGAGAGGGATGAGCCGCAGGTCGTCGCCGGTGGGGACATCGATCCCCACCACGAGCAGGGACAGCAGGGCGAGACCGCCGAGCAGGGCCGGAGTGCTGATCCGCGAGCGGGCGGCTGCCCGCTCCCCCGCATCCGTCACCGATGGCTCCGCGCCGCGCGTCGTCGACGGACGCTGTACCCCGATCGTCACCGGCCATCTCCTCCCGCGGTCGCCGGGCATGTCCCGGCACTCTCTTCCAGTGCACCCGGACCGGGACGCCGGCACACGGGGCTTTCGGCCTCAGGCCGCACGCCGAAGGTCCCCGGCCGGGGTGGCACAGCGCGATCCGGGCCGGAAGTCCCGGACGGACGTCCCCGCTCCCCGCCCGGGCCCCGGCTCTCAGCTGCCGGCTGCGGCTCCGGCCGGCTCCCCCGGCGCCGGGTGTGCCGGCTTGCCGTCCGGTACGAGCGCCGCCAGGAAGGACGTCCGGCGGCGGAGCGCGAATCCGAGGGATTCGTAGAGCCGCACGGCATGGACATTGGAGGCCGCGGCATGCAGGAAGGGTGTTTCACCGCGTTCCCTGATCTCGTGGGATACGGCGAGGAGCAGCCGGGTGGCGAGCCCCTGCCCCCGTACGGACTCGTCGGTGCAGACGGCGCTGATCTCGCTCCAGCCGGGCGGGTGCAGCCGTTCGCCGGCCATCGCCACCAGCACCCCCTCACGCCGGATTCCGAGATAGGTGCCGAGCTCGACCGTCCGCGGCAGGAACGGTCCCGGGCGGGTGCGGGCGACCAGGTCGAGCATCTCGGGCACATCGGCGGGTCCGAGCCGGACCGCCTCCGGGTCCGGGGCCGCCGCGACGCCCGTGTCGACGAGCTGGACGCCCTCGGCGTGGAAGGTCACCTCCCAGTCGTCCGGCGGCGGCTCGCGAAAGGCGGTGATAGTCATGGATCCGCCAGGTCCGGCAAGCGCCGCGGCATCCGCCCAGTCCGCTGCTTCCGGCCGGTCCGGGACGGCTGCCCAGGGGGTGACCTCGGCCGGGTAGCGCAGGATGCGGCCGCGACGTTCGGCGAAACGGGCGTGCGGGCCGGTCAGCGAGGTGCCGACCGGGTCGTCCAGCGGGTGGGCGCCGCCGGCGAGGGGGTGCGGCGTGCTCATGCGCCCACCTCGATCACGATCTTTCCGCGTGCATGGCCGCTCTCCACGGCACGCAGCGCCTCGCCCGCCTCGGTCAGCGGGTAGGTCCGGGTGACATGCGTCCGCAGGGCTCCGGCGACGACGAGCTCCGCCACCTCGTCGAGCACGGCCGAGGTACGGGCGCGGGCGACCGCAGCCCCGCCGAGCTCCACGGCAAGGGGTTTGCCCGCGGCGCTGATCAGCGCCGCGGGGTCGTCGAGCAGCGGGGCCACTTCCCGCAGGGTGTCGCCGCCGACCAGGTCGAAGACCGCGTCGATGCCGTCGGGGGCCGCCGCCCGGACCCGGTCGGCGAGTCCGGCGCCGGATTCGACGTGCACCGCGCCGAGCGACTCGACGAAGTCCTTCTTGGCCGCGCCTGCCACGCCGATGACGCGGACGCCTGCGTGGCGGGCGAGCTGGACCACGGCGTTCCCGATTCCGCCTCCGGCGCCGGTGACCAGCAGCGTCGAGTCCGGGGCGGGACTCAGCTGGCGCACACCGTCGTAGGCGGTGGCGGCAGCGACCGGCAGGGCCGCCGCGTCGGTGAACGACAGGCCGACCGGCTTGTGTGCGGTCACGGCGACGGGGAGGAGGGTGTATTCCGCGTACCCACCGGTCACCGGATTACCGAAGACCTCGTCGCCGACCTCGAATCCCTCGACGCCCGGGCCGATCGCCTCGACGACCCCGGCGGCCTCGCTGCCGAGGACGGTGGGAAACGGCTGCGGTTCGCTACCGGGCCTGGTGTACCCCGCACGCAGCTTCCAGTCGACCGGGTTGACCCCCGCCGCCCGTACGGCGACGAGCAGCTCCCCCGGGCCCGGCTCAGGAGCGTCCCGCTCGACGAGTGCCTCCACCTCCGGTCCGCCGTTGCGGGTGAACACGTACGCCTTCGGCATGAGCTCCCTCTCTCCCGTCCCACGACACCCGGCCGCCCTGGCCGGACACCGGTCCCTACAGCAGCAGGAAGGCCCATGCACGTACGGGTATTCCCGCAGAGGCGCCCGATTCACGAGGCCGCAACGAAGCGGTCCAGTCCCCCTCCCGCCTTTCCTGTCGCTATGTCCGGTACATCCCGGCGAGGGGTCCACACCGTGGACACTCATTAGCCGCCCTTTGACGCTCTCAAAGCATTCGGATACTGTCCACGCCCAGTTGGGCAGCTCCAATGGACAGATGCGAGAGGGGTGGTTCCCGATGACATCGGAACCGGGTGGCAACCTCAGCCGACGCCGACTACTGCACATCGCCGGAGCGGGTGCGGGCGTCCTGGCCGCGTCCGGTCTGTTCGCAGCCTGTGCACCCCCGCCCGCGAACGGTTCCGGCACCCCCGACGGCACGGCGACAGAGGCGCTGGGCGCCGACGTCCCGATCGGCAGTCTCGTCCTCGCCCTGCCCTCCTCCATCTCCAGCCTCGACGTGGGCCGGGAGTCGGGCGTGCTGAACTACCTGGTCGCGGTGCTGGCCCAGGAGTCCCTGCTCTCGGTCGCCCCGTCCGGGAAGCTGGCACCCGGCCTCGCGACGTCCTGGCGGCAGCCCGACGCCGGCACGTACGTCTTCACCCTGCGCCGGGGTGTCACCTTCAGCGACGGCACCCCGTTCACCGCGGACGACGTGGTGGCCTCCATCGACGCGATCCGTGACCCGAAGAACGGCTCCGCCCTCGGATACGCCTACGCCGGCGTCACCTCGGTGAAGTCGACCGGCGACCACGAGGTGACGATCCGCCTCAAGGCGCCCGACGCGATGTTCGCCTGGACGACGACAGCGGGCGGACTCCTCGTCAGCAGCCGCGCCTTCCTCACCCGTAACGCGGGGCGGATCGGCACGGCGAAGACACTGCTGCTCGGCACCGGCCCGTACCGGATCACCGAATTCGCCGCCGACGACCACGTACTGCTGGAGCGCAACGACGCCTGGTGGGGCGAGAAGCCCGCCGTGCAGAAGCTCAAGCTGTCCTTCGTACCGGACGCCGGAACACGGCTGGTCGCCATGAAGTCGGGCGCGGTGGACGGGGCCCTCAACCTCGCGTCCGACGAGGCCCACGGCTGGGAGTCGAGCGCCCGTGTCACCTACACGGGCGACCGCTCCGTGGTGGCGCTGGCGTTCGACACGGCAACAGCACCCTTCGACGACATCCATGTCCGCCGTGCCATCGCCCACGCCACCGACCGCGAGGGCATGGTGAAGGGCATCCTGCAGGGCCGGGCGGAAGTGGCCGACGCGCTGCCCTCGCGCGATATGTGGGGCGATCTGATGTCCCCCGGGAAGGTCCGCTCCGGCTACGACGCGATCCCCGCGGTCCCCTACGACCTGGACTCCGCCCGTGCCGAACTGGACAGGTCCGGGGTGGCGAAGGGCTTCACCGCCGAACTCCACTACCCCAGCAGCGGCCCCCAGCTCGGCAAGGCGGCGCTCGCGCTCGCCGCCTCGCTCAAGAAGCTCGGGATCACCCTCCACGTCAAGGAGATCACGCTGGAGCAGTGGGTGGCGGAGCTCGGCTCGGGCAAGCAGCCACTCCAGTTCCTGTGGTACTTCCCCGTCACCGGCGACCCGGCCGAACTGGCCGATCCGTATCTCAACGGCGCGGCCACGGCGACGGACATCGCGCGCTACGACAACAAGGCCGTCAACACCGCGCTCGACACCGCCAAGGCCTCCGCCGACAAGGACGTCCGGGCCCGGGAGCTGATGAACGCGGTACGGACGGCCGGTGCCGATCTGCCCTATCTCCCGCTGTGGTGGGCCAAGACAGCCACCGCACTGTCCAAGGAGATCGTGCTGCCCGACCCGGGGCCGTTCACCTTCATCGGGCCGTGGGCCACCCGGATCCGCAAAGCCGCCTGACCCACCGCACGCCGCCGCTCCTCCCCGGCCCCCGTACCAGAACGGATCACCATGCCCAGTCCCGCCGCGTCCAGCACGCCGCAGCGGCACGCCGCGATCACCGTGCGGCGGGTCCGCGAGGCCATGCTGCGACTGGTCCATCCGGTCGATGCCCGGATCAGCCCGGACGGCCGGGCGGTCGCCGTGGCCGCGGCCGGACCCGAGCGGGCCGAGCTGGTCCTCGCCGCGGTTCCCGCCGCGCTGCGGCCCGGTCCTGACGCCCCGCCGCCGGCGCTCCCGGCTCCGTCGGAGCCGGCCGTTCCGACGGACCGTCACAGCCCGCGCTGGCTGCCGGACTCCCGGACGCTGCTGCACATCGCCGAAGGCGCGGGACCGGCCGGGACCGAGGTGCGGCTGGTGGCTCTGGACACCGGTTCAGGAGCGGTACGCACCGTGGCGGAGATACCGGGCGCGGTCGAGGAACTGCTGGTGTCCGACGACGGGAGCCGGGCACTGCTGCTCTGCGCCCGGGACGGCGCCGAACGCGACGGAATGAACCTGGGCCTGCCGGTACGGCTCGGAGCCGCGCCCTCACCGGAGCGCTTCGCCCCCGGCGCCGGCCGCCGTTCGCTGTATCTCGTCGACCTCGCGGACGGCTCGATGCGGGAGGCCGGGCCGGACGGGCTGACCGTGTGGAACGTCGCCTGGCGCGGCGGGGACACCGCCGTGGCCACCGTCTGCGAGGACACGCTGCCCGCCGGGTACTACGGCGCGAGGTTCGCCGCCCTGGACCTCGTCGGACGCACCGCCCGGACGGTGTACGTGCCGCAGGGGCAGCTGGGCGCACCCGCTCTGCGCGCCGACGGCCGGTACGCGGCGGTCTGCGAAGGCATCTCCATCGTGGCCGGACGCCCGGTCGTGGTCGACCTTGAGTCCGGGCGCGCCGAAGTCGTGCCGGACGTCGAGGACGCGACCTGGCTGCGGTTCGACGACAGCGCGAAGGCCCCGTCCGGCCCGCTGTGGTTCGCGGGCTGGGACGGAACGGGCTCCCGTGCCGGACGTACCGGGGACGGCGCCGGACCGGTCTGGTCGGCGGCGGTGACGCTCGGCGGGGCCGGCTTCCAGCCCGGCCTGTCGCTCAGCCGCGACCAGCGGCTTGTCGCGACCGTGCTCGACGCACCGGGCCGTCCGCCCGAAGCCGTCGTCTCCCGCACCGAGGGCCCCGACGCCTGGAACTGGCTGCCCGTCACCGCGCTCAACGCTCCCGCCGACCCGGCGCTTGCCCGCGTCCGCACCGAACGGACCACCTGGTCCGCCCCCGACGGCCGCACCGTGCAGGGACTGCTGCTCTCCGGCGACGCGAGCCCCGGGCCCCGGCCGCTCGCCGTTCTCGTGCACGGCGGACCCGCCTGGCTCTGGTCCGCGTCGTACGCGCCGGGCGATGTGCTGGGGCTCGCCCCCGCGCTGGCCGCCGCCGGGTACCTGGTGCTGCTGCCCAACCCGCGTGGCAGCAGCGGCCGGGGGCTTGAGCACGCGCGTGCCGTGGTCGGCGATGTCGGTGGCGCCGACCTGGACGACGTGCTGTCCGGCGTACGCCACCTCGTGGGCACCGGGCTCGCCGACCCGGACCGCACCGCCGTCCTGGGCCACAGCTACGGCGGATTCCTGGCAGCCCAGGCCGCGGCACGCACCGATGTCTTCAGGGCGGCAGTGGTCGTCTCCGCGCCCACCGACTGGCTGAGCTTCACACACACCAGCAACATCGGCGGCGGATACGACCGGACGTACGGGATCGGCGGCGCGGACGCACCGGCCGAACTGATCCGGCGCTCCCCCGTCTTCGCCCTCGGCGGCAGCGGAACCCCGACGCTCATCGTGCACGGGTCCGCGGACCGGGTCACTCCGGTCGGACAGGGGCACGAGCTGTACCGCTCGCTGCTGCGGGCCGCACGCGCACCCGTCGAGATGTACGTCTACCCCGACGAGGGCCACGAGTTCACCGACGGCGGGCATCTCCTCGATGCCGCCGCCCGGGTCGAGGAGTGGCTCGCCACCCACCTGGCCCCACGGCCCCCGGCCGCCCAACAGACCGCCGTGCCGGGGGAGGCTTCCCCCGAGCCGATCCCCGGCACGGCTCCCAAGGCAGGGCCGGACGGTGACACCCCCCTGACGCCGTCCGGTCCTGCCACCCCCCGCCCGGCTTCCGCCGCCCCGGCCGGGAGCGAACGATGACGGCCGGCACCCGGTCCCGGCTGCGGACCGCTCTTCCCGCCCGGCTCCTCGTGCGCCGCCTGGGCGGCACACTGGTGCTGCTCGTCGTGCTGTCCGTCGCCGTGTTCGCCCTGTTGCAGGCCGCCCCGGGCGATCCGGCCCAGACACTGCTCGGGCCGCGCAGTGCCACCCCCGAGGCGCTGGCCGCCGTCCGGTCCCGCTACCACCTCGACAGCCCGATGGCCGTGCAGTACTGGTACTGGCTCGTCGATGCCGTCCATCTCGACCTCGGAACGTCGATCCGTACCGGTGAGAGCGTCGCGGCCGCTCTGGGCGACCGGCTCGCACTCACGGGGCAGCTGGTCGGCCTCGGATTCGCCGTGGCGCTGCTCCTCGGCCTGCCGCTCGGGGTCCTGGCGGGGCTGCGCAGCCGGCGGCCCGTCGACCGGGCGGTGCAGAGCCTGGGCGTGGTGGCGCTGTCCACCCCCGCCTTCGCCGGCGGACTGCTGCTCATCTATGTGTTCGCGCTGATGCTCGGCTGGTTCCCGGCATACGGGCCGGGCGAAGGCTCGGGCACCGACCGGCTGATGCACCTGGTGCTGCCCGCCCTGGCGCTCGGACTCGCCGTCACCGCCGTCCTGCTCAAACTGACCCGGGCCGCGGTGGTCCGCGAACTGGACCGGGAGCACGTCACGTTCGCCCGTGCCAGGGGCGTCCGGGAGCGGGACATCCTCCTGCGGTACGTGCTGCGCGGCACCGTTGTCCCGGTGCTCACCGGGATCGGTCTGGTCCTCGCCTACCTCCTCGCCGGAACGGTCATGGTGGAGCAGGTGTTCGCGCTGCCCGGCCTCGGCTCCCTGCTCGTCGACTCGGTCACCTTCCGGGACGTGCCCGTCGTCCAGGCGGAGGCGCTGCTCATCGCGGCCCTGGTGTGCCTGGCCAATCTGGTCACCGATCTCGTCCAGCCGCTGCTGGACCCGCGGCTGCGGACCGCGCCGGCGGCGAAGGCGGCCCGGGCCGTGCCCGCAACAGCCGCGTCCCGCCCGTCCGGCATCCGTACGGAGGAGGACCGATGAAGATCCGCACAGCCCGCCGCCGGTTCTCCCCGCTCACCGTCTGCTGCGCCGTCCTGCTGGTGCTGTTCACGCTGGCCGCCACCGTGGGCCGGCTGCTCCTGCCGGACTGGGACGCCCAGGATCTGGCGACCGGCGCGGCCATGCCGGGCGGCGGTCATCTGCTCGGAACGGATGAACTCGGCCGGGACATCACCGGGATGGTCGTTGCCGGAGCCCGGAGCACTCTCGCCGGTGCCGCTCTGGTGGCCATCGGTTCCATGGTCATCGGCAATGTGCTCGGGCTCCTGGCGGGGTACCGGGGCGGCTGGATCGACACCGTCGTGCGCCGCTGGGCCGATCTGCTGCTGGCGCTGCCGGCCCTGCTCGTGACGATCGTCGTCGCGGGAATCGGGGGTGGCGGTTACGCCCTGGCCGTCGGCGTCCTGGTCGTGCTGACCTCACCTGCCGACATCCGGCTGGTGCGCTCGGCCGTGCTGGAACAGCGCCACCGCGCCTACGTCGAGGCGGCGGAGACCCTCGGGCTCTCCCGCTTCACGGTGATGACCCGGCACATCTGGCCCAATGTGCTGCCCGTCGTCGTGGCCAACACCCTGCTGAACTTCGCCGGGGCGATCGTCGCCCTGAGCTCGCTCTCCTTCCTCGGGCTCGGCGTGCCGCCGGGTGCCCCGGACTGGGGCCGGATGCTCTCGGAGAACCGCACCCTGCTGTACGACAACCCCTCCGCCGCCCTGGCACCGGCGGTGCTCATCATCGCCGCGGCCGTGGCTCTCAACCTCCTCGGCGACCGGCTGTTCGAGGCGTTCTCCGACCGTGGGAGGTCCTGATGACAGCGCACCCGGCGACGGACAGCCGTACCGCACCGCCCGCACCGGCCACCGCGCCGCTGCTCGCCGTCGACGGTCTGCGGGTGTCCGCGACGGCGGGCGCGGACGGGCCCGTCCCGATCCTGGACGGCGTCTCGCTGGAGGTCGCGCCGGGCGAGTGCATCGGCATCGTCGGTGAGTCGGGCAGCGGCAAGTCCCTGGCCATGCGGGCCGTGGCGGGTCTGCTGCCGTCCGGGACCGCGGTGGCGGGCGGCTCCGTGCGGATCGACGGCCAGGAGGTCCTCACCCTGTCGCCGCGCGAGCGGCACGCCCTGCGGGGCCGGCGCGTCACCCTGCTCATGCAGGACCCGTTCACCATGCTGCACCCGCAGCTCACCTGCGGGCGTCAGATCGCGGACGGGCTGCGCGACCTCGACGGCAGCAACCGCAGGCGCCCCGGCCGGGCGGCCCGCCGCGCTGCGGTGGAACAGCGGCTCGCCGAGGTCGGGCTCGGCCCGGATGTCGCCGACCGCTACCCGCACGAACTGTCGGGCGGCATGCGGCAGCGGGTGGCGGCCGCCGCCGCCCTCGCGGGAGACCCCGAGCTGCTGATCGCGGACGAACCGACCACCGCGCTGGACGCGGCCAGCCAGGCTGCCGTCCTCGACCTGCTCCGCGGGCTCCAGCGGCAGCGGCGCATGGGTCTGGTCCTGATCACCCACGACCTGCGGGTCGCGTTCTCCTCCTGCGACCGGGTGTACGTGCTGTACGCGGGCAGTGTGCTGGAACACGGCCGGCCGGACGAACTGGAGTCGGACCCCCGGCACCCGTACACGGCGGGACTGCTGGCCTCCGAACCCTCCGTACGTGAACGGTTCGCCGAACTCCCGGCGATCCCCGGGTCCGTGCCCGCTCCGGGGTCCCGGGGCGACGGCTGCCCGTTCGCCGGCCGGTGCGTGCACGCGGCCGATGTGTGCCGCAGCGGACCGGTCGTGCTCGTGCCGCCGCCGCCGTCCGGCGCCGGGCCCGGGAGCGGGCGCATGTCCGCCTGTGTGCGGATCGCCGGGCTCGGCCCCTCTCTTACCGAGCCGGCGCTCCGGAAGGCCGCCGAGCCGGTGCCGGACCGGGGCCCCGCCGGGCTGCCGGAACGGGACGCCGCGCTGGTCGCCACCTCGGTCGACCGTACGTTCCGCTCGTCCGCCGGGGACCGTGCCGCCCTGCGCGATGTGAGTCTGACCGTGCCGCGGAACACGGTGACGGCCCTGGTCGGCGAGTCCGGCTCGGGCAAGACGACGCTGGCCAGGATCGCGGTCGGTCTTGAGACGTTCGACGGCGGCACGGTCCGCGTGGGAGGCATCGACCTGCCTGCCGGGCGCCACCCCGGCACCGCGGACCGGCGGCGGCTGGCGGAAAAGGTGCAGATCGTCTTCCAGGACCCGTACTCCTCGCTCAATCCGCTGCGCACCGTGGGCGCGACCCTGCGCGAGGCCCTGACCGCCGCGGCGGGACGGGAGCGGGGTGGCCCGGCCACCGGGGTGGCCGATCTGCTCGGGCAGGTCGGGCTGCCCGCCTCCTACGCCTCGCGCCGCCCCGCCGCGCTCTCCGGCGGAGAGCGTCAACGGGTTGCCCTGGCACGGGCGCTGGCCGCCCGGCCCAGGCTGCTGATCTGCGACGAGTCGGTGGCGGCGCTGGATGTCTCGATCCAGGCGCAGCTGCTCAACCTCCTCGCCTCGCTCCAGCGCGCCGAGGGATTCGCGGTGCTCTTCATCACCCATGACCTGGCGGTGGTGCGGCAGACAGCCGACCGGGTGGCCGTGATGCACGAGGGCCGGATCGTCGAGCAGGGCACCCCGGCCGAGGTACTGGATGCACCGCAACACCCCTGGACCCGGCGCATGATCGGCGCTCTGCCGCGCCGCGCGGAGATCGCCGACGAGGACTGACCGCCCGGCGGCCGCACCGGTAGAGTGTGCCGCTGACCTGCGCACAGCACGAGAGCGAGGAGCAACGGTGTCCGAGCCGCCCGCCAACGCCGGCCGGCCTGCGCCGCCGCTTGCGCCGGAGACCCCCCGGCCCGGCTCGGCCGGGGTGCGGACCTCATTGGCCGGAAATCTCAACCGTCGGCGGCTGAATCGCGGTTGGAGCCTGCGAGAACTGTCGGCCGCGACGGGCGTCAGCAAGGGGCTGCTGTCCCAGATAGAGCGCGCCGAGGCCAATCCGACGGTCGATGTGCTGGTCCGGATCGCCGACGCGCTGGGCACGAACTGCACGGATCTACTGCGCCAACCACTGCTCAGGCCGGAGATCATCCGCGCCGCCTCGCTGGACGAACCGGAGGACGAGACTTCGGTCAACCTGCTCTATTCCGGCCACGAGCAGGGCCGCATGGAGATCTACCGGACCCGCCTGCATCCGCACGCGCAGAGCCAAGTCAGCTCGCACGGTGCGGACTCGGTGGAGTACGTCCTGGTGATGTCCGGCCAGGTGACACTGGTCGTGGACGATGTCCCCCACCTCCTGGAGGCGGGTGACACCGCCCGGTTCTCGGGGCTCAGCAGCCACTACTACTCCACCGAGGACTCCCCCGCGGTCACCCACACGATCGTCGGCTACCCGCGCGACTGACACCGTCCCGCGCACCGGCCACCGGTCGGGACAACGTCGATTTCAACTCAACTACCGCTGGATATGCGCCGGTCGGTGCCCATGTCACCCGAGCCTGTGGCACTCTGGTGACGACCGCCCCACCGGGCTCCCCCGTACCGGTGGGGCGGTTCTGCTGCCGGCGCCGTGACCTTGCACAGATACGACGAGGGATCACGTCGATTCTCGGCCATTGCCGCGTTGTGACCTGATCAACTCTCACTTCCCCGCATGAGCCCACTCTCTGCGGGCATACGCCTACACCTCATGGCCTACGACCAGGGGAGCGTGACGAGATGACGGCGCACACTGCGCAGACCGCCGATGCGGCACGAGCGGAGAGTGCACGGTCGACGGCGACGGGAACACCTGTCGCAGCCGCCGCAGCAGACGCGGCGTTCAAGCTGGACACGACGGAAATGAGGGGCGTGACCAGCAGTACGACTGCCGGGGACGCCTCGGGGGCCACGGACGAACTGCCGTGGATCGAGGACGCCGGCAAGATCGCGCCCAAGGACGCACGGGCACTGTCGAAGGTGTTCTTCGACCGGCTCCAGGTACTTGAGGAGGGCACCGAGGCCCATCAGTACGCACGCAACACGCTCATCGAGATGAACCTGTCGCTGGTCCGGTTCGCCGCGGGCCGGTTCCGCAACCGTGGCAGCGGCGACATGGAGGACATCGTCCAGGTCGGCACGATCGGGCTGATCAAGGCGATCGACCGGTTCGACCTGTCCCGTGAGGTCGAGTTCACCTCCTTCGCCGTTCCGTACATCGTCGGTGAGATCAAGCGGTTCTTCCGCGACACCACCTGGGCGGTCCATGTGCCGCGCCGGCTCCAGGAGCTGCGTGTCGACATCGCCAAGGCGAAGGAGTCGCTGGCCACCGAACTCGACCGCGACCCCACGGTCCAGGAGCTGGCGGGACACCTCGGGATCACCGAGGACGAGGTCACCGAGGGAATCGTCGCGGCCAACGGTTACACGGCAGGGTCTCTGGACATGCCGACCGATGCGCCGAAGACCGGCCGGAACGCCACCGGGGGACGCACCTTCGCCGACGCGCTCGGCGAGGCCGATCCCGCCATGGAGACGGTGGAGAACCTGCAGACACTGGCACCGCTGCTCGACGATCTGGACGCACGCGAGCACCGCATCCTCGAAATGCGTTTCGGCCAGGAGCTGACGCAGTCGCAGATCGGCTCGGAGCTGGGCATCTCACAGATGCATGTGTCCCGGCTGATCAGCCGGATTCTCGGCAAGCTACGGAACGGGATGTTCGTCGACGAGTGAACTGACTGATGCATCAGTCAGCACCTCAATACGCATCACAGCAACACATCACCGGGCTGAATGTTGAGATCCTCTCAACACATGGGTACGGTGGCTGACCATGCAGCACGACGAGGTGGCCGAGCGGGTCCGACAGGTGATCCGGGATGCCGGAGTGAGTCAGCGCGAGTTCGCGCGGCGGATGGTCATCGATCCGTCGAAGCTCTCGCGCTCGCTCGGCGGCACCCGCCGCTTCACCACGGCCGAGCTGGCCCGGGTCGCCGACATCGCGGATGTCGACGCGGGCTGGTTGCTCGGAGCGCACGCGGACCACAGCGCCGCGCCTCCGCCGCCGGCCGAGATTCCGCCGCCGGATGTCCGGGCCCGGCGCACCCGGAGCACCGGATCCGGCCGGCCGGCGGACAGCGGCAGACCGCTCCAGATCGTCCGGCAGACCGTCCAGCTGATCGCGGAGCACGGATTCCACTCCGTACGGGTCGCCGACATCGCCGAGGCCTGTGGCACCAGCACAGCTGCCATCCACTACCACTTCCCCGGGCGGGACGAGCTGCTGGAGGCGGCGGCCCGCTGGTGCATGGACGAGGACACCTCCAGACGGGCGGCCGGGACCGCCGACACGGCCCACGCCGGCGACGAACTCCGGCTGCTGATCGAGCTCCAGACCCCGTACACCCCGCAGCAGCGCCGCCAGTGGAGCGTCTGGCTCGACCTCTGGGCCGAGGCCGCCCGCTCCACCGCGGTCGGTGAACTCCACGTGGAGTACTACCGGCAGTGGCGGGCCACAGTCGCCGAAGTGATACGCCGCGGCGTCGCGCAGGAGGTCTTCCGGCCGGTCGACCCGGAGTCCGCCGCGCTGAGCCTGACCGCCCTCATCGACGGGCTGGCCTCCCAGGTGCTCGCCACCACTCCGGGGGAAGCGGGCACCAGCGCCGAGGACATGCACGGCGCGCTGCTGGCCTACGTGGACGCGACCCTCATCGCCGGCTGACCCCGTCCTTCGGCTCTCCCTCCTGCTTCTGCCCTTCCCTGCACTCTCGCTTCACCCGATCCCCTTCTATTCAGGAGCCGCTTCCGCATGCCCGTGAACCAGGACGTCATCATCACGTGTGCCCTCACCGGGGCCGGAGACACCGTCCGCAAGAGCCCTCATGTGCCGGTCACCCCCGAGCAGATCGCCCGCTCCGCCGTCGAGGCGGCCGGGGCCGGGGCAGCCGTGGTGCACATCCATGTCCGTGAGCCGGAGACCGGCGCCCCGTCCCGCGACCCGCGCCTGTACCGGGAGGTCGTCGAGCGCATCAAGGAGACCGGCACCGATGTCGTCATCAACCTGACCGCCGGGATGGGCGGCGACCTGGTGATCGACCCCGACGCCCCGCTGCGGCAGCTGCCGGGGACCGACCTGGTCAGTGGCCTCGAACGGCTCCCCCACGTCGAGGATCTGCTGCCGGACATCTGCACCCTGGACTGCGGCTCCCTCAACTTCGGCGACGGCAGCAATCTGTACGTCTCCACTCCCGACATGCTCCGGGCCGGGGCGCGCCGTATCCAGGAGCTGGGCGTACGCCCCGAACTGGAGATCTTCGACACCGGGCAGCTGTGGTTCGCCAAGCAGCTCCTGGCCGAGGGACTGCTCGACGCTCCGACGGTCTTCCAGCTCTGCATGGGGGTCCCGTGGGGTGCGCCCGCCGATCCCGGCGTGCTCCAGTCGATGGTGAACATGCTGCCCGAGGGCGCCCAGTGGGCGAGCTTCGCCCTCGGCCGGATGCAGATGCCGTGGGTGGCTCAGTCGATCCTCCTCGGCGGCCATGTCCGAGTGGGTCTCGAGGACAACCTGTATCTCGGCAAGGGCGTCAAGGCCACCAACGCCCAGCTGGTGGAGCGCGCCGTCCAGATCACCGAGTCGCTCGGCTCCCGGGTCGCCACCCCGGACGAGGCCCGTCAGCGGCTCGGGCTCAAGCCCCGCGCCTGACCTGGCCGGTCATCGCCCCGCCCCGATCCCCCCACTCGTTCTGGAGAACCGCACGATGAACGCCGCACAGCCCGCACGAACCACCGAGCCCGCGCCCGCCGTTCCGCTCGAACCGGCCGTCCCCGCCCCCTGCGCCCCCGAGGACGTACGCCGGGTGGCGTGTGTGGGCGCCGGAGTGATCGGCGGCGGCTGGGTCGCGCACTTCCTCGCCCGTGGCTACGACGTCACCGCCTGGGACCCGGCTCCCGACGCCGATGCGAAGCTGCGCCGGCTGGTGGCCGCCGCCTGGCCGGCACTGGAGCAGCTGGGCCTCGCCGAAGGTGCCTCACAGGACCGTCTCAAGGTCGCCCCGACGCTCGAAGAGGCGGTGTCCGACGCCCAGTTCGTCCAGGAGAGCGCTCCGGAGAAGCTGGAGCTCAAGCGCGACCTGCTGGCCCGCCTCGACGCGGCCGCACCCGAAGGGGTCGTGATCGCGTCCTCGACGTCCGGCTATCCGATGAGCGATATGCAGACCCGGGCCGAGGGCGCCGGACGGCTGGTCGTGGGGCACCCGTTCAACCCGCCGTATCTGATCCCGCTGGTCGAGGTCGTGGGCGGCGAGCGGACGGCGCCGGCCGCGGTCGAGTGGGCATCCCGCTTCTACGAGGTCGCCGGCAAGTCCGTGATCACGATGGACCGCGAGGTCCCCGGGTTCATCGCGAACCGCCTTCAGGAGGCGCTGTGGCGGGAGGCGCTGCACATGGTGGCCAACGGTGAGGCGACGGTCGCGGAGATCGACGCCTCGATCACCGAGGGCCCCGGGCTGCGCTGGGCGTGCATGGGGCCGATGCTGACCTTCGCGCTCGCGGGCGGCGAGGGCGGTATGGCGCACATGCTGGACCACTTCGGCCCTTCCCTCAAGGCCCCCTGGACCCGGCTCGAAGCCCCCGAGCTGGACCGGGAACTGTACGAGGCCGTGGTGCGCGGCTGTGACGACGCGGCGAAGGGCCGCAGCATCGCCGACCTCGTCGCCGAACGCGACCGCGGGGTCATCGACGTGCTGCGCGCGACCGGCCGGCTGGCCGAGCGGCACACCGATGAGGTGGCCAAGTGAGCGCGCTGCCGCTGCACCGGGAGACCGTACGCCCGGAGTGGATCGACTACAACGGCCATATGAGCGAGGCGTTCTACGTACTCGTCTTCGGCTTCGCGACGGACCGGATGATGATCGAGACCGGTCTGAACTCCGAGTACCGGGAGCGCACCGGCTGTTCGCTGTACACGGTCGAGTCGCACATCCGGTATCTGCGCGATGTCGCGGAGGGCGACCGGCTCGCGGTCCGTACCCGGGTGCTGGGCACTGACGCGAAGAAGACGCGGTTCGCCCATGAGCTGTACGTGCTCGGGCCCGACGCGCAGGACGACGCCGAACCCGGTCCGGACGCCGAGCCCGTGGCGACGAGCGAACTGCTCGCCCTCCACGTGGACCAGCAGGCCGGCCGCACCGCTCCCTTCCCCGACCGGGTACGCGAGCACCTTGCCGCCCTCACCGAGGCGGCACCGTCCTGGGCGGGCCGCTCGATCGCCGAGGTGCCCGCGGCACGCTGAACACTCCCGCCGGCACCTGTTGTTGCGACCTGATGAATTCGTGCCCCACGCCCTGCCCGGACCACCGGTTCCCCCGGTGGTCCGGGCAGTCGGCTGTTCCCCGCCCGCCCGCACACATCCGTGCAGGTCCGGCCTGGTGCGGACGCAGAGCGCCGTCGCCCGCCGCCCGCTGCTCCGTACGCCCCGACCGGCCCCTGAGCGCGGCTCGGGGCGGTTGACGCGCACCGGGCCCGCTGCCACGCTCGCCGCATGTCCGGGTCCGTACCACTCGTCTCGCGGCGCCACGTCGATCTGGGTCGCCTCGCATCCTCGGCGTGTAGCCGCCGCGTCCGCCGCGCCCCGCTCCGCTGAGCGGCCGATCCGCACGGACGCCACCGCAACGTCGACTCCCCCCTCAGGCACCGCCATGTCTTCGCCGTGCCCGCGGCCTGCCGCGCCGCCCGCTGCCCGGTCCTGACCGGCCCCTGTGAGGCGGCGGCACCGGTGCCTGACCACCACCCGCGCCGAGAACCACAGAGGAACACCATGAGCCAGCCCGTCGACTCCGTCACCGCAGGGCACACCCCCGAGGACCAGGAACGCCAGGGACCCGGTGCCGCCTGGTCGTTCGAGACCAGGCAGATCCACTCCGGGGCCGTTCCCGATCCGACGACCGGCGCCCGCGCGGTACCGATCTACCAGACGACGTCGTTCGTCTTCCGGGACACCCAGCACGCCGCGGACCTCTTCTCGCTCGCCGAGCCCGGCAACATCTACACCCGGATCCACAACCCCACCCAGGACGTCCTTGAGCAGCGGATCGCCTCGCTGGAGGGCGGAGTGGCCGCGGTGGCCCTCGCATCCGGACAGGCGGCCGAGACCCTCGCGCTGCTGACGCTGGCCGGTGCCGGGGACCACATCGTGTCGTCCACCTCGCTGTACGGCGGCACGTACAACCTGCTGCGCCATACGCTCCCCCGGTTCGGCATCGAGGTGTCGTTCGTCGACGACCCGGACGACATCGAAGCCTGGTCGGCGGCGATCCGGCCGAACACCAAGGCGCTGTTCGCGGAGACGCTGGGCAATCCGCGCGGTGATGTCCTCGACATCCGGGCGGTCGCCGACGCCGCGCACGCGGCCGGGGTACCGCTGATCGTCGACAACACGGTGCCCACCCCGTTCCTGCTGCGTCCCATCGAGCACGGCGCGGACGTCGTCGTCCACTCGGCGACGAAGTTCCTCGGCGGGCACGGCACCACCATCGGCGGTGTGGTGGTGGACGGCGGTACGTTCGACTTCGGGGCGCACGCGGAGCGGTTCCCCGACTTCAGCTCCCCCGACCCGAGCTACCACGGTCTGCGCTACTGGCCGGACCTCGGCCCGAGCGCCTTCGCGGTCAAGCTGCGGGTGCAGCTGCTGCGCGACCTCGGCCCCGCCCTCTCACCGCACTCCGCCTTCCTGCTGCTGCAGGGCGTGGAGACGCTGAGCCTCCGGCTGGAGCGGCACACCGCGAACGCCCGGGCGCTGGCCGAATGGCTGGAGCGGCGCGACGAGGTGTCGGCCGTCCACTACGCCGGTCTGGAGTCGAGCAAGTGGTACGAGGCGGGGCTCCGCTATCTGCCCCGGGGCGCAGGCGCCGTGCTCGCCTTCGAGCTGCGCGACGGGGTGGAGGCGGGGAAGCGGTTCGTGGACGCGGTCGAACTGTTCAGCCACCTCGCCAACATCGGTGACGTGCGGAGCCTGATCATCCATCCGGCGTCGACCACACACAGCCAGCTCACCGAGGAGCAGCTGGCCGCCACCGGAGCCACCGCCGGGCTGGTCCGCCTCTCCGTCGGGCTGGAGAACGTGGACGACCTCAAGGCCGATCTGGAGGCCGGGTTCCGGGCCGCGAAGGCCGCGTCCTGAACCGGACGGCCCCCTCGACCGTACTCCCCCTCCCGCCGGCCACCGGAGGCCGGCGGGAGGGGGACCCGCCGGGCCGGCGTTCCTGGGTGCGCCTGGACCGTCCGCTGCCCCTGGAGTCGGGCGGCGTACTGCCCGGTGTGCAACTGGCCTACGAGACCTGGGGACGCCCGGCGGCCGACGGATCCAACGCGGTCCTGGTGCTGCACGCCCTCACCGGGGACAGCCATGTGGCCGGGGCCGCGGGGCCCGGCCATCCCACCGACGGCTGGTGGGACGAACTGGTCGGCCCCGGGCGGGCGCTGGACACCGATCGCTGGTTCGTCGTCGCACCGAATGTGCTCGGCGGCTGCCAGGGCAGTACCGGCCCCTCGTCCCGGCGCCCCGACGGAGCACGCTGGGGCGGCGACTTCCCCTATGTGACACTCCGTGACCAGGTGGCGGCCGAGGCGGCCCTGGCCGACGCCCTGGGCATCGGCCGGTGGGCGGCGGTCATCGGCGGATCGATGGGCGGCATGCGCGCCCTCGAATGGGCCGTCGGCCTGCCCGAGCGCACCGGATCACTGCTGGTCCTCGCGGCGCCCGCGGTCGCATCGGCGGAGCAGATCGCCTGGGGCTCCGTACAGATATCCGCGATCCGCTCCGACCCCGGATGGCGCGGCGGCCACTACCACGAGGCGGCCCCCGGCGAGGGCCCGCACCGGGGTCTCGGCCTGGCCCGCAGGATCGCTCACGTCACCTACCGCAGCGAGCCGGAGCTGGGCTCCCGGTTCGGCGGGGAGGCGCAGCCGGGCGAACACCCCTGGCAGGGCGGGCGGTACCGGGTGGAGTCGTATCTCGACCATCACGCGGCCAAACTGGTGCACCGCTTCGACGCGGGCAGCTACGTCACGCTGACCGAGGCGATGAACGGGCACGACATCGGGCGCGGCCGGGGTGGCACGGCGCAGGCCCTGCGCCGTGCGCGGATGCCCGCCCTGGTCGCGGGCATCGACTCCGACCGCCTCTATCCGCCTGCCCAGCAGACGGAGTTGGCCACACTGCTGCCCGGGGCCGAGCGGGCCAGGATCCTCGACTCCGCACACGGCCACGACGGATTCCTGATCGAGACGGACCAGGTGGGCGCTCTGGTGAGGGAGTTGCTGCCGGACAGGTCCGATCCGGCCGGCTGATTGCACCCATGCTGCTCGCACCACCCCTGTTCCCGTCCACGAGCCCTGGAGATGTTGATGAGATCCGTTCCACCGTCAGAGGACGCGTACGACGGACTGCGGCTGCGTCAGTGGTCGCACGGCACCGCACGCTCAGCCGGTATCGAACGCCGCGATCTGCTGCGGCTGGTGGCGGCCGCCTCGGTGGCCGGCCTGCCTGCCGCTCTCGCCTCCCCCGCAGAGGCGTCGCCCGCGGCGGACGTTCCCGCTCCGGGGATCGTGAAGCCGCTGCCGCCCGAGGTGTTCACGGTGCGCGGCACCAACGCCGAGACGAACTTCGCGGCGCTGCGCGCGACCGGGCTGCTCACCCCGGCCGAACGCTTCTTCGTGCGCAACCACACCACGACCCCGCGGATCGACGCGGGCGACTGGCGGCTGAGAGTGTGGGGCGACGGGCTGCGGGGCCCGGCGGTGGAGTTCACGTACGACGAGCTGCGGGCGCTGCCGGCGGTCACCCGTACATCGTTCGTCGAGTGCGCGGGCAACGCCCGCAGCTACTACACGACGCAGCAGAACCAGGAGGTCAGCGGAACGGCCTGGACCCTCGGTGCGATCGGCACGGCCCGCTGGCGCGGGGTGCGGCTCGCCCATGTGCTGCGCCGGGCGGGCCTCACCCGCAGCGCGGTGGACGTGCTGCCGCGCGGACTCGACGACGAGGTGATCAGTGACGGGATCGGTCTCGGACGGGTGCGCAGACCGCTGCCGGTCTCGAAGGCGCTGGACGACGTGATCCTCGCCTACGAGATGAACGGTGAACCGCTGCCGCCCGACCACGGCCATCCGGTGCGGTTGATCGTGCCGTCCTGGGTCGGGGTCGCGAACATCAAGTGGGTCGGCGACATCGAGGTGAGCGCATCGCCGCTGCTCTCTCCGTGGAACACCGGTCTCTACCGGCTGTTCGGCCCCGAATATCCGCCGGAGGGCAGTGCGCCGCTGACCCGGCAGACGCTGAAGAGCGCCTTCGAGGTGACTCCCGGTGCCTCGTTCCCGGCACGCAGGCGACACGTACTGACCGGCAGGTCCTGGTCCGGCGGAGCGCCGGTGCGCACGGTCGAGGTCAGCACCGACGGCGGTGCGCGGTGGCGTCGCGCGCGGCTGCGCGACGAGCCGAGGAGCGGCAGCTGGGTCCGCTGGTCGGCCGACTGGCTGCCGAAGGACCGCGGACCGGCCGTCCTGCTGGCCCGGGCGACGGACCGGTCGGGCCGCACCCAGCCGGAGACCGCCGTCCACAACACGCAGGGCTATCTCTTCGGCGCCGTGGTCCGGCACGAGGTACAGGTCGTCTGACGGGGGCGGGCCGGAGCGGTGCGGTGCGCTCCGGCCCGTTCGGGCGGACGGGGCTCAGCCGCCGTCGCTCTCCCGGGCCCGGCCGGCGTAGTAGGTGGCGATCATGTCCTCGTCGCCGTGTCCTGCCGCTTCGGCACGCTCGAACCGGACGGCCGATGCGGCGGTCAGGTCCAGACGTACGCCGGAGTGCTCGGCGGCATCCAGGATGAGACGGGTGTCCTTCAGGGCTGTGGTCAGACCGAAGCTCGGGGTGAGGTCGCCGGACAGCACCGCGGCGGACTTGGCGTGCAGATAGCCCGAGTCGAGCGGTCCGCCCTTCACCGCGTCGAGGAACAGCTGCGGGTTCACGCCCAGTCCCTCCGCGAGGTTCAGGCATTCCGCGACGCCGCCCACCATGTTGATCACCCAGGTGTTGACCACGAGCTTCAGCCTGGAGGCGGCTCCCGGTTCCTCCGCGACCCACAGCGTGCGCTGTCCGATCGCGTCGAGCACGGGTCCGCTCACCCCACGGGCGGCGGACGGGCCGGAGACGAAGACGGTCAGTGCGCCCTGCTCCGCGGGCTGCTTCGTTCCGGCGACCGGGGCGTCGAGGTAGACGAGGCCCAGGTCCGCGGCCCGCTGCGCCAGCTCGACGGCCGCGTCCGGTCCGACGGTGGAGCTCTGCAGCAGGACCTGGCCCCGGTGCACCCCGTCCGACGCGGCGGTGAGCGCGGCGGCGACGGAGGCCTGGTCGTTGAGCATGGTGAGGATGACATCGGCGCCGCGTACGGCCTCCGCGGCCGTGTCCGTGACGGTGGCGCCGTCCGGGGCGAGCGGCGCCGCCTTGGCCTGTGTACGGTTCCAGGCCCGGACCTCAAGACCGGCCCGCAGCAGGCTCCTGGCCATGGCCGAGCCCATGATTCCGGTACCGAGAACGGCGACGACCGGCTGCTGTCCGGTGGCGTCGGCTGTTGCTGAACTCATGAGGCGTTTCCCTTCGTCGGCCGCGCCCGGATCGGCGCGCGGCGCTTCGGATGCTCAGGATTGCCGCAGCCCGCCCTGGAGTACCGCAGCGTGTACGGCCCTGGCGAGTCGCCCGCCCCAGCGTGAACGCGGCCCGGCGAACGGCTCGCCGGGTCCGGCGTCCGGTGCGGGGGCGGCGATACAGACGGAGTCGGTGGGGGTGCCGGAGCAGTCGAGCCCGGCGTCCAGGAGCGCCTGGACCTTGGCCTCGGTGGCGGTGGCGACGGCATTGACGAGCGCGGCGTCGGAGAGCGGCACCGGAAGGGTGACGACGATGTTGACCGTGCCCGGCCGCGGCGGTGCACCGGTGTCCTCGGCCGGAGCGGCTGCCCAGCCGCGTACCCCGAGGCCGCAGGTGGCGGTCGCCGTCACGCCCTCGTCCGCGGCGACCGTGTACGCGGTGACATCGGCGGCCGTCATCAGACCGGCGCCGGGCCCGGTGAGGTGTTCGGCCGCGGCGATCTCGGCGAGGTGGCGGTCGGGGTCCATCCGTGGATAGCCGCCGGGCACCTGGGCGTTGAGGATCCAGTCCCGCGGGCCGATGCCGCCGCCGAGCACGGCGCTGCTGCACACCCGCCACCCGGGCCCCAGCCGCCACACCAGATGGTGCAGCTCCACGCCGTCCTCGCGTCTGGCCAGCAGTTCGCCGCGCTGTTGGGGCAGCCGGATACGTACGGAACGGATGGGGCACCCCCGGTGTCGCTGCGGGACGACGGTCGGCCCATGACCCGTAGATCATATGCGCCGCGGGCAGGGCGCCCCTGAGCGGTGCCCTGCCTCCGCCGGGTGCGCGTCAGACCTCCCCGCGGCCCATCGCGATCAGCCGGTCCAGCACGGCGGCGTCGGCGCGGACCCCGTCGTGGGCGTAGGCGTCGGTGACCCAGGTGCGCAGTCCGCGTACGGTGTCCGCGGTGGCCAGGGCGTGCTCCCGGTCGACGAACATGTCGTCGTGGTAGACGGCGGCGAGGACCGGGACTTCGTTGCCGGCGAGCCGGTCCAGGTCGTAGAGGGGCGGCCAGCCGGTGCGGGCGGCAAGTGCTTCGGCGGCGCCGCGCAGCGGGACGAGTGCGGGGTCCTCGTCGAACTGCCAGGGGTAGACCATCTCGCCGGTGAACCGGAGCGGGCCGCCCGCGGCGGCGTCGAAGGCGGGGAACTCCTCGCGGATCCGGTGCGCGGACCAGTCGGTGGGGCGGCCGCCCTGGGCGTAGATGGGCTCGTGGAGCACGGCGTACAACGGGCGTTCGGCGAAGGACACGGCCGCGTCGACGCCCCGCAGGAAGGTGTCGGTCAGCTCCGGCCCGTCGGCGCCCTCGGTGAAGGCGGTCTCCAGCAGGTAGTGGAGCGCGTCGAATTTTGCCGCGGTGCCGAAGTTGATACCGAGGGTCTGGAAGCGGCGCACGGTGAGGCGTTCACCGGTCGGCATCCGGACGTCGTGCGTCTCCAGGTGTGCGGCGACGGCGTCGGCGCGTGCCTGGTCGCCCGGGTAGCGCGCGAAGTAGCGCTCGTTGTGGGCCAGCGTGCGGGCGTAGGCGGCGCGGTAGACGTCGTCGGCGTGACCGGTCAGGGTCGGCAGTCCGCCGGTGATGTAGGCGCGGGTGAGCCCTTCGGGGGCGAGGCCGAGGTAGCTGAGGGTGGTGAAGCCGCCGAAGCTCTGGCCGAGGACGCTCCACGGCTGTTCGCCCTGGAGCCGGCGGCGCAGGAGCTCGGCGTCACGGACGATCGAATCGGCGCGGAAGTGCGTGAGGTAGCCGGCGGCGGCCTCGTGGTCCGTGCCGAAGCGGGCCAGGGTGCGCCGGTCGGCGGGGGTGGAGCGGCCGGTGCCGCGCTGGTCGAGCAGGACGACGCGGTACTCGGCCAGCGCTCGGCGCAGCCACGCCCCGGCCGCGTTGGGCCGCTCGGCGCGGCCGCCGGGTCCGCCCTGGAGCCACAGGAGCCGCGGCAGGTCCTCGTGTTCGCGGCCCTCGGCGACGACCTCGCGCGCGAACAGCCCGATGGCCGGGCCGTCCGGGGCACTGTGGTCGAGCGGCACATCGAGGGTGTGGTCGGTGCAGACCAGGCCGCCGTGGCGGTAGGTGACGGGGGCTGGGGTGGACATGGCGCTCCTCTCACGCCGCGCATCTCGCGTCGTGTCTCTGTCGTCGCGTCTCTCGTCGCGGAACGGTTTCACGGGTGACGGACGGGGCCCGCACCCCGGGGGTGCGGGCCCTGTCGGGAATCAGTGGCCTGCGACGCCCAGTTCGCGGCAGATCCCGACGAGCTCGGGGTGCACGTAGCGCCCGATGCCGAACATCATCAGCGCCCAGACGTTGCCCAGGAAAGCGACCCCGGCGGCCGAGAGCGGCAGGCTGAAGAGTGTTCCGGCGAGGCCGACAGCGGTGCCGCCCGCGAGGATCAGGGCCCGGCGTCCTCCCCGGTCGCCGGCCTTGATGGTCTCGGCGGCCGCGGTGCCCGGCGGCCAGGCGGCGTCGGCGGGCAGCAGCCGGGAGCCGAAGGCGCGGTAGAGCACCCAGGCGTCCACGACGAGTCCGATGAAGGCTCCCGCGAGCATCGGCCAGACCAGATCCGTGCGCCCGAAGACGTACGGCACCGCGACAGAGGTCAGCAGGGCGTTCGCGGAGGCGAAGGTAGCGGCGGAGATGGCGCTCTGGGCGAGGTTCTGCCGGTGCACGGACCGCATCCGGCGCAGGAAGTCCAGCGGGATGCGGCCGATGAGCATGGCGACGAGCGCTCCGACCACCGAGGTGTTGGCGGAGATACCCAGCTTGGAAACCAGGTCGATGCCGATGACGGCTCCCACGGCGGAGAGCACCACCAGGATCACCAGCAGCACGGGTTCCATGACCCTGGGGTGCGACCGGGGCTCGTCGGGGGCGGACGGCGGCGGGGCAGGGTGCGGCGCTGAGACGTGGTGCGCCATGGGGCACCCCCTTCGGTGAGCAGGGCTGGGAGGCATGTTCGGGTGTCCGCCTGCGGGTGCGCGGCGGAGCGGGGCCCGGGGCCGCACGGGCGGTGCGGGGGACGCCGCGGACCTGAGGGGTGTCGGATCCGGTTCAGCCGCCGAGGGCGGCGGTGATCTCCGCCGCTCCGGCGCGTACCAGCGTCACGAGGGTGTCTGCGGCCCGGTCCACCCGGTGGGACGGGCCGATGACGGTGAGGGATGCGGGGACTCCGTCGCCCTGGAACACGGGGGCGGACACCGCGGTGACGGCTTCGTCGTACTCGCCGTGGCTGACGCAGTACCCGTCGGCACGGACCTGTGCGTAGCAGTCGATCAGGGCGTCCAGGCCGGTGATGGTGCGGTCGTTGAAGCGGGTCAGCCCGGTGGCGCCGAACATCTGCCGGATCTCGCGTTCGGGGTGGTACGCGAAGATGGTGTGCCCCGACGCTCCTGCGTGACCGGGCATGACGGCGCCGATGATCGCCGTGTAGCGGACGGGCCCGGTGCCGTCGACGGCGGCTTCGCAGCGGTAGCTGCCGCCGTGCGGGACGTTGAGGACGACGCTCTCGCCGGTCTCGCGGAGCAGCCGGGCGAGTATCGGCCGGGCGATCGAGGACAGCACTCCGCTGTGCTCGCTGACCCTGGCCAGCCGGGACAGAGCCGGGCCGGGGCGGTAGCGGCGGCTGTTGTCGTCGCAGAGCAGGAATCCGCGGGCGCTCAGAGTGGTGAGCAGCCGCTGGACGACGGCCTTGTCCCAGCCGTGGTGACGGGCCAGTTCACTGACGCCCCATTCGGGCCGCTGTTCGGTGAACGTGAGCAGGACGAGCAGGGCCCGGTCGACGGTCTGCAGCACTCCGGGGGCCTGCTGCCCGTCGCGGGCCGCGGTGGTGTCCGTGCCGCTTTCAGCCATGGGCCGGGCCTCCTTCGTCCGTCTCAGTTGCCTGTCGGTGCGGAAATCGCAACGGCGTTGCGATTTCTGGGCGAAAGAATGATGCCGAGCCCAGCGGGTGTCAAGGGTTTCCAGGAAATTCGCTCCGGGCCGGGAACGGCCTGTTCAGGGGCGGTGACGCGGAGCGGAGTCCCGGTCGGCCCGGCGGGCGTCCCGCCGGACCGACCCGATGCGCACCGGGACGCCTAGACCCTCGTCCGGGGCCGGACCACGGACGTCCGGCGCGGCCCGCTCAGGCACGGGCGTTCACTCGATTGGCCTAATTCGGATAGCGGGCCCGCAGCGGCATCGCACGGGGCCTGCGCCCACACGTCGGGGGGTACGGCACTCGCCCCCACCGGCCGGGGGGGTTGCAGCGTCCATCCGGGTGAGGCGCGATGGAATCCGGACGCGCCACCCCTGGTGGACCCACCCACAGGACGCGCCCGGGCTAGGAGGAATCGGTCATGGGAGCCGCTGACGGTTTCACGGATTCCGGAGAGCTCGACGGCCTGACGGTGTACGACACCGCGGGCGAGAAGATCGGCAATGTGGGGCGGGTGTATGTCGACGACAGCACCGGCCGACCGGACTGGATCACGGTGAAGACCGGCCTGTTCGGTATGAAGGAGAGTTTCGTGCCTCTCGCCGGAGCCCGTCGCGTGGGCTCCGACCTGCACATCTCCCATCCGAAGGACCGCGTCAAGGAAGCCCCCCGGGTGGACGCGGACGCTCATCTCTCCGTCTCGGAGGAGGAGGAGCTCTACCGCCACTACGGCCTGACCAGGAACACCGGCGGTAATCTCGGCGACCGTTCCGCCGGCACCGGTGCACCGACCACGTCCGGGACCGGCACCATGGGCGCTGCCGGAGCCGGCGCGGCAGCCGGAGCCGGAGCAGCGGGCGCGGCAGGCGCCGGCGCGAAGGCCGGCACCGCAGGCGTCGGCACGGGCAAGCACCGGGACGCCGACACCTCCGGTACGGCCCGTCCACTGGTCGGAGCCGGAGCCGGTTCCGAACGGTCCGCCTCCGCCGACCTGGGCGGCAAGGAGGAACTCATCCGCTCCGAGGAGCAGCTGAGCATCGGCACCGAGGAGTACGAGAGCGGCAAGGCCCGCCTGCACAAGTACGTCGTCACCGAGAACGTCACCAGGACGGTCCCCGTGTCCCACGAAGAGGTACGCGTGGTGCGCGAGCCGCTCCAGCCCGGTGACAAGGCGGCCCGTGCCGACATCACCGAGCAGGACGTGGAGGTGACCCTGCACGCCGAACGCGCCACGATGCGGAAGGAGACGGTGCCGGTCGAGCGGGTCCGGATGGAAACGAAGAAGGTGACCGAGCAGAAGGAAGTCTCCGCGGAACTCCGCAAGGAGCAGATCGACTACGCGGACGGCATGACCAAGGACGGCAAGGACATGGGCGGCAAGGACGCCGGCGGCGAGTTCGGTCAGGGACGGCGCCGCTGACCCCCGCAGACCGCGCCGGACCAGCCGCACCGGACAAGAGCGAGGGGCGGACCCGCACCACGGGGGTCCGCCCTCTCGTGCGTCTGCGGGACGTCCTCGTTCAGGGCTGCCCCGGGCAGAAGCGCACCGAGGGCCACCCCTCGGGGCCGTCCGGTGTCACGACGGCCCCGACCCGGTAGGCGTCGGCGATCAGCTCCCGGGTGATCACCTGCGCTGGACCCGGCAGGCTGCCACGCGCCTCTGCGCAGCTCAGCGGCGGTACGGCCGGTGGAATGGGGTGGATCGCACCCGCACCACCGGCTCTGGTCCAGGGACTACGGGAAGCCCTCATGGACGCTGGAGCGCGGCCACGGCGTTGTGTCCGCCGAATCCGAAGGAGTGGCTGACGGCACGCCGGACGGGCAGCAGGAGGGGCTGCTTGGTGACGCATTCGATGTCGAACCCGGGCGCGGGCGCGTCCAGGTTGGCGACCGGCGGCACGATCCCTCGCTGGAGCGTGAGGATCGTCAGCCCCGCCTCGATGGCCCCTGCCGCTCCCATGCAGTGGCCCAGTACGCCCTTGGGCGCGGTGACGGGCGGCCGGTGCGGGAAGACCCGGCCGATGAGGGCGGCCTCGGCCGCGTCGTTGCGCGGCGTGACCGTGCCGTGCGCGTTGACGTGCTCGACGTCCGCGGCCTGCCAGCCCGCGTCGCGCAGCGCGGCCTCGACGGCGGCCTGGGCGATCCGGCCGTCGGGGTGCGGGCTGGTGGGGTGGTGGGCGTCGGTGGTCGCACCGGTCCCCGCGAGCAGCGCGCGTGGTTCGGCGCCCCTGGCCTCGGCATCGGCCGCGCGTTCCAGCACCATGACGGCGGCGCCCTCGCCCATGACGAGTCCGGCCCGGTCGGCCGCGAAGGGGCGGCTGAGCCGGGACAGGTCCCCGTCCGCGTGGGCGGCAGCGCCGGATCTGGCGAATCCCGTCATGGCGACCGGGAAGAGCGTCGATTCGGTGGCCCCCGCGATGGCCAGGTCGCACTGCCCGGTGACAAGGAGGTCCCGGGCCACGGACAGGGCGGTGACCCCGGACGAACAGGCGGTGCAGGGTGCCAGGCTCGGGCCCGTGGCGCCCATCTCGATCGCGATCTCGGCGGCGGGCATGTTCGGGATGGTGAGCAGGATCCCGGACGGCGAGGTCGCCTCCGGTCCGCGCCGTTCCAGGACCAGCGCCTGATCGGTGAGACCGGCGGACCCGCCGCTGCTGGTGCCGACGACGACCGCGACCCGGCTGCCGTCCCAGCCGCCCGGGTCGAGTCCCGCGTCGGCGACCGCCTCCCGCGCGGCGAGTACGGCGAACTTGACGTATCTGCCCATGCGGAAGGCGGTGCGTCGGCCGATCGCGCCGTCCAGGTCGATACCGTCGACCACGCAGGCGAAGTCGATCGCGCACCCTGCGAGTTCGGGGACGGTGCGGGCCGGGCTGACCCCGGCGCACACGCCCTCCCAGGTGGACTCGGTGTCGTTGCCGACCGGGGTGATCATTCCCAGACCGGTGACGGCAATGGCGGGCGTCTTCATCGGGCCGTGCTCACCGGCGAACCGCCGTCGGCCGGCGCCCCGTTGCCGGCCGCCTCCTGGAGGAACTCCGTGAGGCCGGCGAGGCTGGTGTACCTGCGCAGCGTGCCCGAATCCAGCTCCACGCCGACCGACTCCCTGATGACGACCGCGAATTCGGCGACCGCCAGGGAGTCCATGTCCAGGCTGTCCATCGTGGATTCCGGGAGAATCTCGGCCACGGGCACCCTGAAGGTACGGCTGAGTACCTCGGTGATCGTGGGGTGAATCGCGCTCATGGTCTTCCTCTCCATCATGCCCGTCCGGCGGGTTTCGGGGATGGCGCCTCCCACCGTCCCTACGCCGGAGTAACTGGGCAGCGTCCGGCCGGTTACGCCTTGCGGCGAACCGATTCGCCTCCCCGGTTCCGCGGCCCCGTGCACCACCGCGACAACACGGCCGCGGTGCCCCAGAACGCCAGCAGTACGACACCGACGCCGAGCCCCTGTGCCGTCTCCGCCGCACCGCGCAGCCGCACCGTCGCCCCCTTCCCCGGCCCGGCCCTCATCTCTCGTCCCCGGCAGGCTCCTGGCGCCCGGCCGTGTGCCACGGCGCACCCGGATCGTCGTAGGCCTCGGTGTAACCGGCTCCCGCGATGGGCCAGTCGGCGAGCAGTTCCGCCGGCAGCGCGAAGGAGTCGGCGAGATCCGGCAGATGGGCCGCGACGGCGGTGAGGAGCTGCTCGGTGGCCTCCGCCAGCTCGTCGACCTGACCGGCGGTCAGCCGGCCGGCTGCGAGCAGGTCTCCGCTGTTGCGCTCGATCCAGCGCAGCGCGAACAGTCGCGCCAGTTCGGTCAGTCGCTCACGGGCAGGCCCCTCGGGCAGCCCCGCGACGGCGTCGGCGTACGCGTCGGCCGCCTGCCGGTACGCATGCGCCTCGACCCCTCGCAGTGCGGGCCCCGACGCGGCGTTCCACCGCTCCAGCGGGCCGCCGAGCGAGGCCCGCGCCATCCGTGCACCGGCCCGGGCGAACTGGATCCGCTCCACCTCGGCCAGGAGGCGGCCGAGAAAGCGCAGATCGTCCAGGCTGCCGGACGACGTCGCGTCCGGCACGTCGGATGCGCCCGGTGCGTTCGCTCTGTCCGGTGCGTTCGCTCTGTCCGGCCGGTCCTCCGGGGCCTTCGCCGCCTCCGGTCCTTCCGGCGGCGCGGAGAGCAGCATCTCGGCTGCGGCCTTGACGTGGATGGCCAGGTTGTCGCCCTCGGCGGTGATGGCGCCCTCCACCCCGGTGACGAGTTCGGTCATCCCGTTGTGCTCCAGCAGCCCCTGGGCACCGCACCGTTCCCGGCACTCGACGATCACGGACCGGGCCTGCCAGGTGATCCACCCCTTGGCGATGTCGACCAGCTGCCCGGCCGCCTCGCGCTCCGCCGCCGGCCCTCGCTCCGCCGCCTCCCAGCGGTCGAGGACCCTTCGGTGCAGCAGGCTCATCGCGAAGACAGTGGCCATGGCCCCGGCGAGCGGGCCGTGATGGCTGCGGTGGGCGATCACCGCCACCGGCGGCATGGAGCGGCCCCCGGAGACGTACCGGTGGCCGCCGTAGCGGACCGCCACGGCGAGGGTGGCGCGGGCGGAACCGACCGCGCTCGCGCTCATGCAGATGCGGCCCGCGGTGACCCGGCCGATCGAGGTGAGGAAGCGGCGCCTGCGGCCGGCGGTGCCGCTGCGGAACACCCCGTCGTCGCCGACCCGTCCCTGTTCGCCGCCGAGCAGTGCCTCGCGCCCGACGAAGACCTGGTCGAAGGAGGTCAGGCAGTGGTCCACGGGGCTGCCCATCCGCGCCGGCAGCCTGCGGACCCGTACACCTGGCAGGGCCCGGTGCGTATCGGTGAGCGGCACAAGAAGCAGGAAGACCCCGTGGTCCGTTCCCCCGACGATGAGCCGGGCGGCGACGAGCCCCGTCTTCGGGCCGCCGGCCTGGCTGGTGTTGGGCATGAACTTCTGTGCCCCCGCGTGCGGGGTGTGCAGGACGAACCCGTCCCGGGCGGGGTCGTAGGTGGCCGTCGTCTCGACCGCGGCCGCGTCATTGCCGTGCGCCACCTCCGTACAGAGGAAGGTCCCGATCCGTCGCAGTGCGAGGAAGTCCGACAGATCACGGGGCCGGTCGGCGTCGTGGTCCAGCAG
>NZ_JBHVWF010000082.1:0-37153 GCF_042882365.1 Streptomyces sp. NPDC058221
TTTGGGGTTTGGGTTTGTTTCGCTCCCCGGGGGGGGGCGGCGCGCCCCCCGGTTTTCGTGGGGGGGGGGGGGGGGGGGGGCCCCCCCCCCCCCCCCCCCGCCGCCGGGCCTCAGAGCGCGGTGGCCTCGCGCTCGGTCAGGCCGTACTTCGCCGCGATGGCGTTCCACAGCTTGGACGCCTGCCGCTTGGCCTTGCTCGCCTCGCCGCTCTGTGCGTTGGCCGCCTGCGTCTGCGAGGTCGTACGGGCCTTCCCGTGCTTGCAGACCTTCTTGCTCTTGGCCTGCGAGGCCCAGGCGGCGTAGTGGTCGTCGGCGGAAGCGGACGCCTGCCAGGCCTTGGTGAGCGAGGCGGTCAGATCGCCGTGGTCCGGCAGCTTGTCGACCGACAGCTCCTTGAGCCGGGTGACCAGGTCGCGGCGCTGCTGGGCGGCGCCCTTCAGATCGGACACGGCCTTGTCCAGGTTGGTGCAGGTCTTGGTCTTCTCCACCGCTCCGATGACCGCGGCCCGGCTGTTGTTGCTGTCCGCGAGCAGCTTGTCGAGCGCCTCCGCCTGCGGCTTCGCCGGATCGACCGCCGCCTTGGTGGAGGGCTGCGCGGCGGGCGAACTCGCGGAGGCCACCGGCTGCTTGCTGTCGTCCTTGTCGTCGTCGCCACCGCTGAGCAGAGCGCCGGCACCGAGCCCGATCACGGCACAGCCCACGACGACCGCGGCGATCAGCGGGACGTGTGCCGGCCTCTTGCGCCGTTCGTCACGGCCTCCCTGCGGCAGCCCGTCCTCCGGTCCGGTGTACGGGGGCGCCTGCTGGTAGGCCTGCGGCGGAGGCTGCCCGGGGCCCTGGTACTGCGGTTGCTGCTGCTGGTGCTGCTGGTGCTGCGAGGGGTCGAACCGGGGCATCTGCTGGGTGGCGCCCGCGGGCTCGTCGCTGCGGAAGAGATTGTCGAACTCGGCGGGCGGCTGCCGCTCGCCGGGCGTGCCGGGCCTGATCCCGTACGGGGCGCCGCCCGGCACCGGCGGTATGTACTGGGTGGCGTCGGCGTCCTGGCCGCCTTGCACGGGCGGCTGCCCGTACTGCTGCTGCTGGGCGCGGCCCAGGAACTGGGTGGACTCCGCGGGGCTCTCCGGCGGCAGACCGCCCGGGCCGGGCCCCGAAGGCACCGGTGCGATGAACTGCGTGGCGTCGGAGTCCCCGCCGCCCGGCACCGCCTCGGGCGGCAGCGGCTGGGCGTACGGGCTCTGCGGCTGGGCGGGCGGCAGCGACTGCGCCTGCGGGGCCTGGCCGTAGGGCGGGCTCTGCTGGTACCCCTGCTGCCCCGGATGCCCCTGCTGCGGCTCCTGGCCGTACGCCGGTCCCTGCGGCTCCTGGCCGTACTGCCCCTGCTGCTGCCCGTACCCGGCAGGGGTCTGCTGCCCCTGCCCGTACGCCTGCGGCTGCTGTGCCTGCTGCCCGTACCCGCCACGGCCCTGAGAGGGGGCGTCCTGCTGCGGGCCCCAGGGCTGGCCCCACGGCTGGCCTTCCGCCGGGGCGGCCCGGTCTGCCGGCCCTCCTGGCGTCCAGGGCTCGCCGCCACCCGCGGGCAGCACGACACCCTCGTGCGCGGGTCGTACAGCAGGGAGCTGCTGCTCGTCGCCCTGTCCGCTCTCAGTCACCGGGACTCCTACGTGTGAACCTATGGAATCGTCGGCTCACGCTATCGGGTGGTTGCCGCCGTTCGCCAAGCGCGTGAGGTCACTCACCACCCCTTCACAGCGGGAGTAACACCCTGCGGCCTTAAGACGCAGTTAAGGGGTGGACCGGCCCGCTCCGCCGCCGGCGAGGCCGGAGCGGGCCCCGGCCGCCCCCTCCCGGTCACGCCGCCTGGAGCTCCAGACGGGCCCCGAACTCCCTTACCGCGGGCTCGTCCCCGTACGGCACAAGGCGCTGTTGCAGATCCTCCAGATACTCCGCGCCCCGGCTGGAGCGCACCGAGCCGAGCAACTCCATCGCCCGTGTCCCGGTGTGGCAGGCCTGCTCCACCTCACGCAGCTGCACCTGCGCGGTGGCCAGCAGGGCCAGGCCGATGCCGCGGCGGCGGGTGCGGGACTCCGGATGGCCGTCCAGGGACTCCTTGGCCCGGCGGGCGGCCGCCTCCGCCTGGCCGAGGTCGCGGTGGCAGTGCGCCAGCTCGTCGGCCAGATAGGCGTGGTCGAAATGAGCGATCCAGTCGGGGTCGTCACCGCTGTCCGGATCGGCGCGGTCCAGGGCCGCCAGCGCCAGGCCCGCCACCGACTGGCAGCTGCCCGCGTCCCCGAGGAGGGCGTGTCCGCGCGCCTCCGCCGCGTAGAACATCGCCTCCGCCCGCGGTGTGACCCGCCCGCGCGCCCCCTCCTGCGCGGCTCTGGCCAGCTGGGCGATCTCCCGCGGGTTGCCGAGCTGGGCCGCGAGATGGCTCATCGAGGCGGCCAGCACATAGCCGCCGTAGGCGCGGTCGCCCGCCGCCTGCGCCAGCCGCAGCGCCTGGATGTAGTAGCGCTGGGCCAGGCCGGGCTGGCCCGTGTCGATCGCCATGTAGCCGGCGAGCTCGGTGAGCCGCGCGACCGCCGCGAACAGCTGCCGTCCGGTCGATTCGCGGTACGCGCCCGAAAGCAGCCCGGAGACCACGCTGTTGAGGTAGTGCACCAGGACGGGCCGTACATGGCCGCTGCCGAACCGGTGGTCGAGGTCGACGAGCGCGGCCGTCATCGCCCGCACCGCCTCCACGTCCGGCATCCCGACCCGGGCCCCGGCCGCCCGCGCGACCTGCGGGTCCGCGCCGCTGATCAGCCAGTCCCTGCTGGGCTCGACCAGCGCCGAGGAGGCCACCGCCGAACCGGTGAGGAAGTCGCGGCGGCCGACGTCGCTGCGCCACAGCTCGCAGACCTGCTCGATCGCCCCGATCACCGTCGGGGCGAACTGCAGGCCCACGCCGGACGCCAGGTTCTTGCCGTTGGCCATCCCGATCTCGTCGATCGTGACCGTACGTCCGAGCTTGCGGCCGAGCGCCTCGGCGATGATCCCCGGTGCCCTGCCGCGCGGTTGCTGTCCGCGCAGCCAGCGGGCGACCGAGGTCTTGTCGTAGCGGAGGTCGAGACCGCGTTCGGCCCCGACCATGTTGACGCGGCGGGCCAGGCCCGCGTTGGAGCATCCGGCTTCCTGAATGAGCGCCTGCAGCCGTTCGTTCGGCTGACGTGCGACGAGAGGCCTGGCTGCCATGTTTCTCCCCCTGAGGCCGCAGTGATCGTTGCGTGATCACTGCCCGACATATGCCTGAGAAATGCACCGATTCATCGTGTTGGTCACTTTCCTCGCGTCTTGCATATTTCGTCACGGCAAGCGCCCTAGGATGCCGAGCGGACTGTGCCGGATTTCCCGTAACTGGCTACCCGCGCAACGCCGGGACTCCTCCCGCGCGCCCCCGCAGGTGCATCGATGCGCCCCGTATGCGGAGCCGATGTGCCGTAACCGCGCTCGCCACGCCCGTAACCCCGGGTGGCGGCGGGAGTTGTGCTGTGCGTGGAAGAGCCCATCGGAGTCATGGAAGCCGCGCAGGTCCCCCAACAGCGCGCCGAGCCGCTGCTCGACGCCGCCGTGCGGTACGCGGAGGAGCGGCACTGGGACGTGTGCCCGGGCACCTGGCTGGAGTCGGCCGACGGGACGGAGCGGTGCTCGTGCGGCGAGCCCGGCTGCGCCGCCCCCGGCGCGCACCCCACCCGGTCCGACTGGGCGGGGCTGGCCACCGGCAGCGGCGCGGCGGCCCGCCGGATGTGGTCCCGGCAGCCCCGGGCGGCCATCCTGCTGCCGACCGGACGCGCCTTCGACGCGATCGACGTACCGGAGTCGGCGGGCTTCCTGGCCCTGGCCAGGCTGGAGCGGCTGAGCCTGCCGCTCGGCCCTGTCACCCGAGGCCCGGACCGCCGGATGCAGTTCTTCGTCCTGCCGGGCGCCGCCGCCAAGGCGGACGGCCTCGTGCAGCGGCTGGGCTGGAGCGCCCCGGCGATCGGCCTGCGCGGCCGTGGCGAGGGCCAGTACGTGCCCGCTCCGCCCACCCGGGTCGGCGGGGCCGGCACCGTGCAGTGGGCCCGCCGCCCCACCACCGCCAACCGCTGGCTGCCCGAGGTGGAGGAGCTGATCAGCCCGCTCGCCTACGCCTGCGGCAGGGAAGCCGCCGACGCGCGGAGCCGCCTTTCGTAGGGTGGCCCCCACAGACGGGGACTTCGAAGGGCGTGCACCATGCCGGACCGGCGCGAGACCGACAGAGCAGAGCAGGCCGTCGAGGCGGACGCACCGCGGGTGGCACCTCCCGCGGTGCGGGTGGAAGGGCTGTGGAAACGGTTCGGCGAGCAGACCGCGGTGGCCGGAATCGATCTGGAGCTGCCCGCGGGCAAGTTCATCGGCCTGGTGGGGCCCAACGGCGCGGGCAAGACCACCACACTTTCCATGGTCACCGGGCTGCTCCGCCCCGACATGGGCAGGATCGAGGTCGGCGGACGGGACGTCTGGCGCGATCCGGTCGAGGTGAAGTCCCGGATCGGCGTGCTGCCCGAGGGACTGCGGCTCTTCGAGCGCCTCTCCGGGCGTGAACTCCTCGGCTACACAGGACGGTTGCGCGGACTGCCCGGCCCCGAGACGGACAGCCGGGCCACCCAGCTGCTGGACGTCCTGGATCTGGCGGGCGCCCAGCACAAGCTGGTCGTCGACTACTCGACCGGCATGCGGAAGAAGATCGGACTCGCGGCCGCCCTGCTGCACAACCCCGAAGTCCTCTTCCTGGACGAGCCGTTCGAGGGCGTCGACCCGGTGTCGGCGCAGACCATCCGCAAGGTGCTGGAGCGCTACACCCGCTCCGGGGCGACCGTCATCTTCTCCAGCCATGTGATGGAGCTCGTCGAGTCGCTCTGCGACTGGGTGGCCGTCATGGCGGCCGGCACCATCCGGGCCCGTGGCCCCCTCGCCGAGGTGCGGGGCGACGCGCCCTCGCTCCAGGACGCCTTCCTGGAGCTCGTCGGCGCGGGTGGCCGCGACAACGGCGACGCCCTCGACTGGCTGGGCGGCACCCGATGAGCGTGCTCGACGCCCCGGCGGGATCCGGGATCCGCACGAGCGGCACGGACGGTACGGCCCTGGTCCCCGTCTTCGTACGGCTCAAGCTCACGCTGCTGCGCAACGGGCTGCGGCAGTCCTCCGGCCGGCGGGCCGCGTACATCGCGTCCGTCGTCGTCACGCTGCTGATCGCGGCGGGCCAGCTGATCGGTCTTGTGGCGCTGCGCGGCAACGCCCACGCGGCGGCGCTCGTCGTACTGCTGGCCGCGGTGCTGGCGCTCGGCTGGGCGGTGATGCCGCTGTTCTTCGCCGCGGGGGACGAGACCCTCGACCCGAGCCGGCTGGTGATGCTGCCGCTGCGGCCGAGGCCGCTGATCGCCGCGCTGCTGACGGCCTCGCTGGTCGGGATCGGCCCGCTGTTCACGCTCTGCCTGGCCATCGGTTCGGTGATCGCCCTGGCCCACGGGGCGGGGGCCGCGGTGTTCGCGGTCCTGGCCGCCCCGCTCACCCTGCTGGTCTGCGTGGCGCTGGCGCGGGCCGTCGCCACCGCCAACAGCAGGCTGCTGACCTCGCGCAAGGGCCGCGACCTGGCGGTGCTCAGCGGGCTTGTGATCGCGGTGGGCATCCAGGTCGTCAACTTCGGCGTGCAGCGGCTCGGCCGGGCCGGCGGTCTCTCCGCACTGGACCCGGCCGCGGACGTGGTGCGCTGGCTGCCGCCCGCCTCGGCGATCGGCTCGGTGGACTCCGCGTCGCAGGGCGCCTACGGGCGGGCCGCCGTGCAGCTGCTGCTCTCCGTGGCCGCGCTGGGCCTGCTGCTGTGGCTGTGGCAGCGCAGCCTGGTGAAGCTGATGACGGCGCCGGACGGCTCGACGCTCGCCGCCGCCGAACCCGGGCGCACCTCGTCGGGTTCGGGTGGCTCCGGTCTCTGGGTGCTGTTCCCCGAGGGGCGGACCGGCACCGTGATGCAGCGCAGTCTGCGGTACGTGGCACGGGATCCGAAGACCAAGGCCGCGTGGGTGACGGCGCTGGCGATCGGGCTGATCGTGCCGCTGCTCAACGCACTCCAGGGCACCGGCTCGGTCTACTTCGCCTGCTTCGCCGCCGGGATGCTCGGCATCCAGATGTACAACCAGTTCGGGCAGGACACCTCCGCGTTCTGGATGGTGGCCGCGGCGATCTCCTCGACCCGGGACGCGTACCTGGAACTGCGGGCGCGGGCCCTGGCGTTGCTGCTGATCACCCTCCCCTACACGATCCTGGTGACGGTGGTGACCTCGGCGGTGCTGGGGGAGTGGGGGGCGCTGCCGGGGGTCATGGGGCTGTCGTTCGCGCTGCTGGGCGCGATGCTCGCGACGGGCGCGGTGGCCTCGGCGAACTTCCCGTACTCGATTCCGCAGGACGGTGCGTTCAAGAACGTGGCGCCGGGTCAGGCCGGGCTCGCCTGGATCTCGATCTTCGGCGGCATGGTCTCGGCGGCGCTCCTGTGCGCGCCGGTGATCGGTGTGACGATCTGGCTCCATCTCGCCGGTGAGGAGGGATGGCTGTGGCTGCTGCTGCCGGTGGGTGGGGCATACGGGGCGCTGATCGCCTGGGCCGGGCTGCGGGTTGCGGCGCCCCGGACGGCCGACCGGCTGCCGGAGATCCTGGCGGCGGTCAGCAAGGGGTGAGACCGGGCGCGCCCGGCTCCGGCGCTACGGAGCCACCGCGTCCCGGTCGTCGCGGTCGTCCCGGTTGTCCTCGGCGGCGAACTGCTCCAGGAAGGGTTCGACCGCGGCGCGCCAGCCCTCCGGCCGGTCGTAGTGGACGAGGTGGCCGGCGTCGGCCACCTCCGCGTACTGCCCGCGCGGCAGCACCCGGACCATCTCCTGCGCCTCCGCCCGGCCCAGCTCGCCGTCGAGGCCGCGGAGCACCAGCGTCGGGCATCTGACCTGGGCCAGCTCCTCCCAGTGCGCGTCGAAGACCCAGGTGGCGCGGGACTGCAGCATCTGCCGGCGGGAGAAGACGGGCCGCCAGCCGTCGGCGCGCTCGGCCATCACCTCGGCGAAGAACTCACCGCGCGACGGGTTGGGCCGCTCCACCCAGGGGTCGTCCTCGCCGAACCACTTCCGTACGTCGGACAGCGTCGCGAACGGCACCGGCCAGGACGTGAACCAGTCCTCCCACTCCCGCTGCGAGGCGGCGCCGAGCGCGGAGGCCCGCATGTCGCAGATGACCAGCGCACGGACGAGGTCGGGGCGCTTGGCGGCCAGTTGCCAGGCGGTGAGCGCTCCCATCGAATGCCCGATGAGGGTGACGGGGGCGAGACCGAGCTGTTCGATCGCGGCCTCGGCGTCGGCCACGTACGCGTCACGGGTGTAGGGGCCCTCGGCCGGCTTCTCGCTGCGGCCGTGTCCGCGCTGGTCGAGGCCGACCGCGTAGTGCCGCTCGGCGAGCCAGCGGGTGGTCGACACCCAGTGCGAGGCCCGGCCCATCAGTCCGTGAAGCAATAAGACGCCGCCGGGGGCGCGCACGGTCTCCGCGCGCTCCTTGGGCGGATCGGCGAACTCCCAGGCCGCGAGGCGTACGCCGTCGGTTCCGGTCACATCGATGCGCCGCACCATATGTTCTGGCACCCCCTTCAGGTCCCTCGATCACCATGTGGTCGCGTTCCGCCAGACTATCGAACTCTTATTCGAAAACCGGCTTCCGGCTCGCAACACCGCTCGTTCGAGTGACCGCTTCCAAGGATTGACGTCGGCCGCGGAGGGGAGATCTTCTCCGGGAGGCGGGCCACTCGGGGATGAGGGCCCGCGGGAACCGACCTGAAGAGCTCGGGGCTCCAGGTCGGAACAGGGGAGGACAGGCCCCGGCGCCGTGAGGCGCCGGGGCCATCCATCGTTCATGGACCCCGCGATCGGGGCCGGGCGCGGGCGCATGTCTCGTCCGGTGCGCAGGCCGGACCTGCCAGTACGACGGGCGCATACCGTGCTCCCCTCCCCGACCGTGCGGCCAGGCGGCCGACACTCTCAGGTATCCCTCAGCCACAGCCTGGCACGCGAACCGTCCGGGCGCTGCAATTCCGGACGGAAAAAAGGGAAAGCGGACGACGCCGGCCGGCGTCCGGCGCCGCCTGTGCGGAGTGCGTCGGGCACCGGCCGTGAGTGGACCGTGCGTCTGCTGTCAGTGGTCCGGGCGCCGGCCGGTGAGTGATCCGGACGCCCGCCCTCGGTGGTTCAGCGCTTGGCGACGAAGACGTGCGACGCCACCTCGGAGTCCAGCTCCGCCGCCTCTCCGCTGCTGCCGACGAGCACTCCGCCGGGCGACTCCGTCACGCTGACCACGGAACCGGGCTGCACGCCGGCCCGCCGCAGCGTGTACATCAGCTGGGCGTCCGTCTGGATCGGCTCACCGATCCGGCGGACGACGACCGTCTTGCCCTCGCCCGGGTCGAGATCCGACAGGCTGACCATGCCCTCGTCGAGGAACGGATCAGCCTCCGCCTTCTCGCCCAGCTCCTCCAGCCCCGGGATCGGATTCCCGTACGGGGACTCGGTCGGGTGGCGCAGCAGCTCCAGCACCCGCCGCTCCACTGCTTCGCTCATCACGTGTTCCCAGCGACATGCCTCGGCGTGGACCTGCTCCCACTCCAGGCCGATCACGTCGACGAGCAGGCACTCGGCGAGCCGGTGCTTGCGCATCACGCGGGTCGCCAGTCGGCGGCCCTCTTCCGTCAGCTCCAGATGCCGGTCGCCGGCGACCTGAACCAGGCCGTCGCGCTCCATGCGCGCCACCGTCTGGCTGACCGTCGGACCGCTCTGGTCCAGCCGTTCCGCAATCCGGGCGCGCATGGGGACCACGCCTTCCTCTTCGAGTTCGAGGATGGTGCGGAGATACATCTCCGTTGTGTCGATCAGTCCGGACATTCGTGCCCCTCGATGCAATCGTGCGCTGGCCCTCACCCAATTCTGACGCATAGCACGGACAACCGTGCCCCGTCGGTCCGATGCAGCACATCGGAGGGGGTCACGGCGGCCCTCGTGGTATTGACATGTCACTGGTCCAGACCGCAACGTGATCGGCGGTACGGACGCCTCAGATCACCCCACAACCCGCCGGAAAGGCCCTCCTCAGATGAGCGAAAGCAAGCTGGCCGGTCAGTTCTTCGACGCAGCGATCGGTCTGCTGGAGCGGGTACGGGACGAGGAGTCCGGCAGCATCGCGGCCGCCGGTGCCGCGATGGCCGACACCGTCGAGGCCGGCGGCCGGCTCTTCGCCTTCGGCGCCGGGCACTCCTCGCTCGCCGCCCAGGACGTCGTCTACCGCGCGGGCGGGCTCGCCCTGATGAACCTCCTGGCCGTCCCCGGCGCCCTCGGGGTCGACGTCATGCCGGCCACCCTGGGCTCGGCGCTGGAGCGGGTCGACGGCCTCGCGGGCGCGGTCCTGGACTCCAGCCCCGCGAAGGCGGGCGACGTCCTCGTGATCATCTCGCTGTCCGGGCGCAACGCGCTGCCGGTGGAGATGGCGATGAACGCGCGTGCGCTGGGCCTGAAGGTCATCGGCGTCACCTCGGTCGCATACGCGGACGGCACCCGGTCCCGGCACAGCTCGGGCGGCTTCCTGCGCGACCACTGCGACATCGTCCTCGACAGCAAGATCGCCATCGGCGACGCGGAGCTGGACGTCGACGGCATCGAGGCACCGTTCGCGCCCGCGTCGACGGTGGTCACCAGTGCGGTGATGCAGGCGGTGATGGCTGCTGCGGTGGAGCGGTTGCTGGAGCGGGGGGTGGAGCCGCCGTTGCTCCGGTCGGGGAACGTCGACGGGGGCCATGAGTGGAACGGGCGTGTGATGGCGCAGTACTCGGACCGGATCTTCTACCGGCACTGAGCGCTTGGCCTCCGGCCGGGCTGCGGGTGGGCGGGGCCGTGGGGTGGGCGGGGCCGTGGGGTGGGCGGGGGCCGCGAGGTGACCGCCCGCCACGGCGAGGGTTCCGTCCTCAAACGCCGGACGGGCTGGGTTGCCGGGATCGTCCGTCAGCGGGGTTGCCAGGTGGCCGCCCATCACAGCGACGGTTCCGTCCTCAAACGCCGGGCGTGCCGGAGTTGCCGGGGTTCCCGGGGTTCCCGGGCCGCAGCGCCTGGTGCAGGTCGACCGAGGCGGCCACGCGGTCGGCCATGCTTTCCGCGTAGACCGCGTCCGGGCGCTCGAAGGCGGCGCGGTTGGCCGAGCGCAGGAACGTCACCACGCCGAGGGTCCGGCCCCGGCTCCGCAGCACCACGCACAGGGCGTGCACCGAGTCGGACGGCCACTGGCGCTCCGCCGCCCACTCCCCCGCCGCCGGTGCCGTCCCCGCGCCCGCCGAGGCACGTACCGAGCCCGTGCGGTCCACCGCCTGGACGGCCGGGTGGCCAGGCACGTACCGCAGCGGGATGCCGCCGCCCGACACCGGCAGGCACGGGCCCGGCGCATCGGACGGTGTGGCCGCCGCGCGGACCAGCCGCTCGCCCACCACCAGATCGATCAGGGCATGGTCGGCGAAGCCCGCAAGCGCGTAGTCCAGGGAGCCGGTGGCGGCCTCCATCGGGTCCTCGCACTCGGCGGCCGACCGCGAGGCCCGGTGCAACTGGTTCGACCGGAAGCGCACCCGGTCCGCGTCCTGGGCGGCCAGCTTCGCCTCCGTGATGTCCTGGAACAGCCAGCCGACGCCCAGTGGCACCGGCTCCTCCGCGAGCGGGGAGGCCAGCCGCAGGAAGCCGCTGCGCCAGCAGCGCCGCCGGTCGCCATCGGCCGTCCGCAGCGTCACCCACAGCTCGGCGGGGCCGGGCGGTGCACCGGAGACCAGAACGTGCTGCAGCGCACCCTCCAGGTCCTCCACGCCCTGCACGATCAGCTCGCCCAGCGGGCGCCCCAGCAGGGTCGTACGGCCGCCGCCCAGCGCGCGGGCGGCGTGTGCGTTGACGACGGTGGGCCGCAGATCCACGTCCACGAGGACCACACCCCATGACGCGTCCTCGAACAGTGCCTCGCTCAGTGCGATGGCCCGCTCCAGGTCGATCTGGGCATGGACCTCGCTGAACGCGCAGTACACCCCCGCAGGCTTCCCGTCCGCACCCCGCACCCCGGCCGACTGGGTCCGCACCAGCACCCGGCCACCGTCCTTGCGCAGCAGCGCGAACTCGTGGACCTGCCGGCCCGGCCCGTCCATGACGGCCATCAGCCGGCCCTGCACCTCGTCGGCGTCGGCCCGGCGCACGGCCCAGCCGGCGAATCCGGGCCGTCCGACGGCCTCGTCGGCGGACCAGCCGAGAATCCGCTCGGCCTCCCGGTTCCAGTGGGTGACGGTGCCGTCCGCGTCGAAGGCGCAGAGCGCGGCGTCCATCCCGTCGAGGAGGGCCGCCAGCAGCTCCGAACCGGGGATCGCGGTGCCCTCCAGCGGCTCCCCGCGCTCGCCCTCCGGGCCCTCCTCGGGCCCCAGAGCATCGGTGGTTCCGCTACTTCTGGAAGCACTCATCCCGTACCCCCCGCAGGACGTGTCCGGCATTGCTGCACGTCAGACCATTGAACTCGAACGTGACCCAGCACACAGCGACTTCGCCGAATTCGATGACTCCGATAATTCGCTTGTGCGGCCCGGGCGGGGTTCCTAGGCTGTTACCAGCGAAGAAAGGAGGTGTTCCGGAAGTGATTTCTTCTCGGACTCGTGAGGTGACTGCGGGCTGACGCCCGTCGTCGCGCTCTTTGCAGTGCAGGCCGGTCATCGGCCAATCCCAAGCAGTCACCGACCCGCAGGCTCGCCGGTAAGTCCGGCCGGCTCCTCCGCAAGGAGGGACCAGAGCCTGCGGGTTTCTGCATGTCCGGGCGCGAGCCCTCAGGGGCACAGCCGCTCGACGCGCCAGGCGACCCCGCCACCCTCGGTCCCGTCGCCGGCCTCCCGTACGTAGCGCAGCCGGTCGTGCAGCCGGTTCTCGTGGCCCTGCCAGAACTCGATCGTGCTCGGGACGACCCGGAAGCCGCCCCAGTGCGGGGGCGCCGGGACCTGCTCGCCCTCCGGGTAGCGGGCCGCCAGCTCCTCGTAGCGCTGGACGAGCTCGTCCCGGGAGCCGATCACCGTGGACTGGGCACTGGCCCAGGCGCCGAGCTGGGAGCCGTGCGGGCGGGTGCGGAAGTAGGCGACGGTCTCCTCGCGGCCGACCCGGGCCGCGGTGCCGGTGACGATAACCTGGCGGGCCAGCGGGTGCCAGGGGAAGAGCAGCGACACATGCGGATTGGCGTCCAGCTCACGGCCCTTGCGGGAGCCGTAGTTGGTGAAGAAGACGAAGCCGCGCTCGTCGTACATCTTCAGCAGCACCGTGCGGGAGGACGGCACGCCCTCGGGCGTCGCCGTGGACACCACCATGGCGTTCGGCTCGTGGAGCACCCCACCTGCGGCGATCTGCCGGAACCAGCGAGCGAACTGCTCCATGGGACCGGCGGCGAGGCCGTCCTCGTCGAAGCTCTCCGAACGGTACTGCTCGCGCATCGCGGCCGGATCGGTGGTGTTATCGAAGGAGGAATCTGCGGTGGACACGGGCTCATCCTGCCGCAGAGGCCGAGTCTGCCCGGTGAGGAGGGTCGCGAATCGTTCCGGGAGGGAACGGGGAGCTGTGCCGGATGTCACGCTTCCCGGGCACGTCGGAACCCGCCAATATCTTGGGACGGGCCTTTGCGGCCCGTCCGCAGCCGCCGATCCGAGGGAGCCGCCTGATGTCCGACTTCGTACCCGGACTCGAAGGAGTCGTCGCGTTCGAAACGGAGATCGCCGAACCCGACAAGGAAGGCGGTTCGCTCCGGTACCGCGGTGTCGACATCGAGGATCTCGTCGGCCATGTGTCGTTCGGCAACGTCTGGGGTCTGCTGGTCGACGGGGCGTTCAACCCCGGGCTGCCGCCGGCCGAGCCGTTCCCGATCCCGGTGCACTCCGGTGACATCCGGGTCGACGTGCAGTCCGCGCTGGCGATGCTCGCCCCGGTGTGGGGCCTGAAACCCCTGCTGGACATCGACGAGCGGACGGCGCGCGACGAGCTGGCGCGGGCCGCCGTCATGGCGCTCTCCTACGTCGCCCAGTCGGCGCGCGGGCAGGGGCTGCCGATGGTCCCGCAGAGCGAGATCGACAAGGCGCAGTCCGTCGTCGAACGGTTCATGATCCGCTGGCGCGGTGAGCCGGACCCGCGGCATGTGAAGGCCGTGGACGCGTACTGGACGTCCGCAGCCGAGCACGGCATGAACGCCTCGACGTTCACCGCCCGGGTCATCGCCTCGACCGGAGCCGACGTGGCCGCCGCACTGTCGGGAGCGGTCGGTGCCATGTCGGGGCCGCTGCACGGCGGCGCACCGTCCCGCGTCCTCGGCATGATCGAGGAGATCGAGCGGACCGGGGACGCCACCGCGTACGTGAAGAAGGCCCTGGACAAGGGCGAGCGGCTGATGGGCTTCGGGCACCGGGTCTACCGCGCCGAGGACCCCCGGGCCCGCGTGCTGCGGCGCACCGCCGAAGAGCTGGGCGCGCCCAGGTTCGAGGTGGCGCAGGCGCTGGAGAAGGCCGCGCTGGAGGAGCTGCACGCGCGGCGCCCCGACCGGGTGCTGGCGACGAACGTGGAGTTCTGGGCCGCGATCATGCTGGACTTCGCGGAGGTGCCGGCGCACATGTTCACGTCGATGTTCACGTGCGCGCGTACGGCGGGCTGGTCGGCCCACATCCTGGAGCAGAAGCGGACGGGCCGCCTGGTGCGCCCCTCGGCGACGTACATCGGTCCGGGCACCCGCAGCCCGCGGGAGATCCCCGGCTTCGATCAGCTGGCGGACCTGGGGAACTGATACCCGCATTGTGCCGTTGCGGCACGAGCCGGCGAGCCGGGTCGTGCCGTAGCCGTCGCATGCCTGTGGCATGCCTGTGTCATTCCCACCGGCATCCTGAGATGCGTCACGGCGCGCTTCGGTGACGGACCGCCGTCACCGCGTCGCCCGGTTGTTGAACGCTCCGGCTGCCCTCGGGGCAGCACTCACTGCCAGTTAGGTCAAAATGACACACAAGGGAAGCGTCTTCCTCGCGGCTGCTCTCACGACCATGGGGCTCGGGCTCACGGCCTGCAATGACGGCGAGGACTCGTCATCGGCACAGGAATCGCCGTCGGCGTCCGCCCCGGCATCGTCCGATCCGGGCAGCGAGAGCCCCTCCGCGAAGCCCAGCGACGACGGTGCCGCGCCGGCCGGCGGTGACGTCGCCGCACCGGGCACCAAGCTCAAGGTCGGTGACAGAGCGCTGCTGCCGTTCGAGTACACGAGCGACAAGAAGGGCACCATCGCCGTGACCGTCACGGCGATCGAGAAGGGCGCCGAGGCCGACATGGCCGGATTCGGCGCGAAGGCGAAGGGAATGACGCCCTATTACATCCGGATGAAGGTGGAGAACGTCGGCGGCACCGACCTGTCCTACGCGTCACTGAAGCTGCGCGGCCAGCTGGAGGACGGCGGCCCCACGGGCGTCATACTGATAGGCGACCTCCCGGGCAAGTGCGACAGCGAGACGGCGCCCCGCGACTTCACCACCAAGGGTGCGTCGTACGAAACCTGCTCGCTCAGCGCCACGAAGACGGACCCCATCGCGGCGGCCTCGTTCTCCGAGGGTGACGACTACAGCAACAGCCCGGTCCTCTGGACCAACTGACGGTCTGCTCCCCTGTTCGCGCGCCGGGCATCTCGTCCTTGACGACATGCCCGGCAGCAAGGCTCGCCGGGTACGGGCCCGTTGGCCTACATCTTTCCGCTGAAGACCGCGGTGCGGTGGCCGCCCAGTCTGCGGCCGATCTCCCGGGTGAACTCGAAGGTGAGTTCCGCCCAGCCCCAGAACGTGAATCCGAGCTGCCCGAACGCGTAGTAGTCGTCCTCCCAGCCCCAGGTGGCGATCCCGGAGGGGCGGGCGCAGGACGGGCACTGCACGATCCCGTCGCCACCGTTCTCGGCCCAGTCGTGGAACGCCCCTCTGAAGGGTCGCCAGGCCTCCGCGATGGGCTCCCACTGCTCGTCGGCCAGCCGGATCCCGGCCCGGCAGAGCGGGCAGACGGCCCCGGTCGCGTCCGCCGAGTCACTGCCGAAGACGGTGCGGCCGGTGTGCACGTAGAGCCCGTTGGTCCACAGGTCCACCGGCTCCGGGTCCTCGACGGCCTTGGCGAAGTGCGGGCCGGGGGCGTGGCCGTAGCCGTCGCCGTCCAGTACGCAGTCGGTGCGCTCGGCGGCCACGATGCCCTCCGCGATCAGCCAGTCCAGGACCCGGGCCCCGAGTTCCTGCGCGTCGCGCTCAGTGGCGTCGAGGTCGACGACCGACTGGAAGTAGTCCCCCACGTGCTCTCCCCTCCCCGGCCGGGATGGACCAACAGGCCTGGCAACATGCGAGGTTGAGGTCCCGATCTGGCAGCATCGCACATGCGCCCACTACTCAGTGGTACCGTATAGTGGTACTCGGTACTACGCAGTACCGGTGGGCCGAGGAGGACTGGCGATGGACGACCTGACGGAGATGCTGAAGGGCACGCTCGAAGGGTGCGTGCTCGAAATCATCGGCAGCGAGGAGACCTACGGGTACGCCATCACCCGCCGGCTGAACGAGCTCGGATTCGGCGACGTCGTCGAGGGGACGGTGTACACCATCCTGCTGCGGCTGGAGAGGAACGGACTCGTCCAGGTGACGAAACGGCCGTCCGGCGTCGGTCCGCCGCGCAAGTTCTACGCGCTCAACGACGGCGGACGCGTGGAACTCGCGAGGTTCTGGACGAAATGGCAGTACGTCTCATCACGCATCGACAGGCTCAAGGAGGGCGGGCGATGAACTTCTGGGACACCGTCACGGGCAGCGATATCACCAGGGAGTGGAAGGCGTTCGAGGTCCGGGCCGAAGCCCTGCCGGACGACCACCGTGCGGCATGGCAACAGATCAAGGGCCATCTGCTTCCCCATGCGGACTTCACCGGCCGCAATCTGGTACCGATCCTCGACGCGGCCCTGGGGCTGCTGGAAGAGACGGCGGCGGACGGGCAGAGCGTCCACGAGGTGCTCGGTGACGACATCGGGGGCTTCTGCACGGCGCTGGCCGGCGGAGAGGGGGCGCGGACCCATCGCGACCGGTGGCGCGAGCAGCTGAACAGGAACGTCGCGAGAAAACTGAGCCGGCTGGGAGGCTGACGTGGGCATCCAGGACGTCATCGAGGGCAAGAAGCAGTGGCGGGCGCACCTGGCCAGGGTCAAGGCGCTCCCGCCGGACTACCGGATCGTCTACAAGGAGATGCAGAGGTACCTGTTCAAGGTCGGTCCTGTCGACCTGCTCGACGGGTCCCTGCTCCCCGGGATCGTCGACTTCTTCGAGGAGGGCGTCGCCGCGGGCAAGGGGGTCCTGGAACTCATCGGCGAGGACGTCGCCGCGTTCTGCGACGACCTGGTCAAGGACTCGCGCACCTATGCGGACATCTACCAGGAGTCCATCAGGAGCGGACCCGGCACGGCCGGGAAGTAGCCCCCGGCGGTCAGCGGTTCAGGCCCCACGTCTGCAGGACGTACGGCCGCCCCTTCTCCTCCCCCTCGATCAGCGGCACGTCGAGCAGGCTGAAGCCCGTCCTGACGGCCACCCCGACGCTGGCTGCGTTGTCGGCCTCCAGCTCCAGGATCACCTGCTCCACGCCCAGCTGCTCGAAGGCATAGGCAGCCATCACCCGCACCGCCCGCGCGGCCAGCCCCTGGCCCCGGTGCGCCGGGCCGATCGCGTAGCCGATCTCCGTGCCCTCGGGTGCGCGCCGCAGCATCACCTCACCGAGCGGTGCGCCGCCGTCGACGGTGACGGCGAGCAGGACGGTCGTGCCGTCCGCCCGCAGCTGCCGGGCCTTTGCCAGTCGTGCCCGGGCGGCCTCCGCGTCGAACGGGGAGACGATCGGCGTCCAGTACGCAATGTCGGGGTGGTCGAAGAGGTCCGGCATCGCGGCCAGGTCCTCTTCCGTCCAGTCGCGCAGGACGAGGTCTTCCCCCGTGAGCTCGATGCGGGCGGGAAGGGACGATGCGGTACTGCTCATGGTGGAGACCTCCCTGGCCTGTTCAGGACGGAGAAGGATATCCGGGGACAGGCGCAGCCCCCCGCCACAGCTCAGCCCAGCGACTCGTCCAGCAGGGCCGCCCACTGCGTCACGACCCTGCGGCGGCGGGCGGTGTCGTCGGTGAGGACGTTGGCCAGGCCCAGGCCGCGGGCCATGTCCAGAAGGCCCTGGACCGTTTCCCGGACGCCGGGGCGGGATTCGTCGGCGCACAGCAGGGTGACGGCGATGTGATGGGTCTCGCGGCCGACGCGGGCTTCGAGTTCGGTGACGCGGGGGCGGAGCTGTTCCTCGTTGGAGGCGGCGACCCAGAGCTGGAGCGCGGCGCGGAACAGCGGGCCGGTGTAGAGGTCGACGAGGGCGGCGACGACGGCGGTGCGGTCCTGGACGGGAAGCGCGCGCAGGGCGGCGGAGCGTTCCTCTGCGACGTATTCGACGGCTGCGGTGAACAGGTCCTCGCGGGTCGGGAAGTGGTGCTGGGCGGCGCCCCGGGAGACGCCCGCGCGTTCGGCGACGACGGAGACGGTGGAGCCTGCCCAGCCGTGTTCGGCGAGGCAGGAGACCGCGGCTTCCAGGAGGCGGCGGCGAGTGGCTCGGCTGCGGTCCTGTTTGGGGGACTTGGGGCTCATGGGCGTCACAGCAGCCATGCGGGATCCCGTCGTTCCAGGAAGGCCGTCATCCCCTCCCGTGCCTCGTCGGAGGCGAAGAGCGCTGCGGAGCGGGCGATGAGGTCTTCGGCGTGCTCGTCGAAAGTCTCCCGCACAGTAGCCGTGACCAGCTCCTTCGATGCGGCCAGCCCCTGCGGTGAGGCCCTGCGCAGTCCTTCGAGTACGGGGATGAGCGCTTCGTCCACGTCGTCGGCGGCCAGGGTGATCAGGGCGATGCGGGCGGCTTCCGTCGCGCCGAAGCGTTCACCGGTGAGGTAGTAACGGGCTGCCGCGCGGGGGTCCAGGCGGGGCAGCAGGGGCAGGGAGATGACGGCGGGGGCGAGGCCGAGGCGGGATTCGGTGAGGGCGAAGGAGGAGCCGGGACCGGCGACGGAGATGTCGCAGGCGCCGAGCAGGCCCAGGCCGCCGGCCCGGACGTGGCCGGTGACGCGGGCGACGACCGGTTTGGGCAGGGCGACGATCTGCCGCATCAGGGCGACGAACGCGTGCGGGTCGGCCGGGGCCTTGAGGTCGGCGCCCGCACAGAACGTGTTGCCGGTGTGGGTGAGGACCACCGCCCGCACGCTGTCGTCGGCCGCGCAGGCGGCCAGGGCGGCCGACAGTTCGGCGACGAGGCGGGCGCTCAGGGCGTTGCGGTTGGCCGGGGAGTCGAGAGTGAGGGTCGTGATGCCCCGGTCGCGGGCGGGTGGGGCGAGGGTCATTGCTGCTTCTCCCTTTCGCGCAGTTCGCGACGCAGGATCTTTCCGGAGGTCGCGCGCGGTACGGCCTCGATGAATTCGACCCGGCGGACCTTCTTGTACGGGGCGACGCGCTCGGCGACGTACGCCATGACGTCGTCGGCGGTGAGGTCGGCGGTGTCCGGCCGACGGACGACGTACGCCTTGGGGACCTCGTTGCCGTCGGCGTCGTACACACCGATGACGGCGGCGTCGGCGACGGACGCGTGGCCCAGCAGCAGCGCTTCGAGTTCGGCGGGGGCGACCTGGTAGCCCTTGTACTTGATGAGTTCCTTGACCCGGTCGACGACGAAGAGCCAGCCGTCCTCGTCGACCCTTCCGATGTCCCCGGTGTGCACCCAGCCGTCGCCGTCGATCATGTCGGCGGTGGCGTCGGGGCGACCGAGGTAGCCCTTCATCACCTGCGGCCCGCGGATCAGGATCTCGCCGTCGGTGTCGGTTCCGGCGTCCTCCTCGGGGGCGGTGAGGGAGACGATGCGCATCTCGGTGCTGGGCAGCAGGGTGCCGACGGCCCCGGGCGGCGGGTTCTCGGCGGCGAGCGGCACGACGTGCGTGCCGGGCGACAGCTCCGTCATGCCGTACGCCTGGCGCACGGGCGGCAGTCCGAGCCGGTGGGAGCAGGCGGCGGCGAGGCCGGCGTCGAGCGGGGCGGCGGCGCTGACGATGTACTCCAGCGAGGAGAGGTCGTAGCGGTCGACGACCGGGTGCTTGGCGAGGGCGAGGACGATCGGCGGGGCCACGTACAGGCCGGTGATGCGGTGCGTCTGGATCGCGGTGAGGAACTGGCCGAGGTCGAAACGCGGCAGGACGACGACGGTGGCGCCGGTCCGCAGGGGTGCGTTCATCAGGGCGGTGAGCCCGTAGATGTGGAAGAACGGCAGCACGGCCAGGATGCGGGCGCCGGTGCCCATGGGGATGAAGGGGCGCAGCTGTTCCAGGTTGGTGGCCATGGAGCGGTGGGTGAGCATGACGCCCTTGGGTGTGCCGGTGGTGCCGGATGAGTACGGCAGCGCGGCGATGTCCTCGGCCGGGTCGATGGTGATCATCGGTTCGGGGGCGGTGGTGGTGAGCATGTCGAGGACCGAGGTGTGTCCCTCCGCCTGGTCGCAGACGAAGATCTCCTCGATGCCGCCGACGCGTTCGGCGGCGCGGCGTGCCGTGTCCAGGAGCGGGGAGACGGTGACGATCCAGCGGGCCGCGGAGTCGCGGAGCTGTTTGGCGAACTCCTCGGCCGTGGCGAGCGGGTGGACGGTGGTGACGGTGGCCCCGGCTCTGGTGGCGCCGAAGAAGACGGCCGGGTAGGCGATGGTGTTCGGGCTGTGCAGGGCGAGGACGTCACCCTTGACGAGTCCGGCGGCGGCCAGCCCGGCGGAGATCTTCCGGTGGAAGTCGTCGAGCTGCCGGTAGGTGATCCGGCGGGTGTCGTCCGTCCCGTCGATCAGGGCGACCGTGTCACCGAACTCCGCGGCGGCCTGTCCGAGTACCGCGTCGTGGATGGCTGTGTCGAGTGGCTGGACGTCGGGGTAGTCGCTCCGGAACACGTGCACCATGGCGGGGAGTCCCTTTCGATGCGGAATGGCGGGACCGGCGGGAGTGACGCCGGCCCCGTACGACGCGTGGAGAGAGGTACGTGCGAAGCGGCGGGCGGACCGCCCCGGGCCTGCGGGCGGTCCTGTGCCGCGTGGAGAGACAGGATGTCGGCTGCCGGACGTCCTGGGGAGACCCGCGTCGGCGGGAGTTGGGGCGGCTTCCCCGTCAGTACGACTTGGGAAGGCCCAGGGACTGGTGGGACACGTAGTTCAGGATCATTTCCCGGCTGACCGGTGCGATCCGGGCCACCCGGGACGCGGTGATCAGGGAACCGAGACCGTATTCGCGGGTGAGGCCGTTGCCGCCGAGGGTGTGCACGGACTGGTCGACGGCCTTGACGCAGGCCTCTCCGGCGGCGTACTTCGCCATGTTGGCGGCCTCGCCCGCCCCGATGTCGTCGCCGTCGTCGTAGAGCCGGGCGGCCTTCTGCATCATCAGCCGGGCCAGTTCGAGTTCGATGTGCGCCTGGGCGAGGGGGTGTGCGATGGCCTGGTGGGCGCCGATGGGCTCCTTCCACACCTGGCGGGTCTTGGCGTACTCGACGGCGCGGCCCAGCGCGTACCGGCCCATGCCGATACCGAAGGCTGCGGTCATGATGCGTTCGGGGTTGAGCCCGGCGAAAAGCTGGAGCAGACCCGCGTCCTCGTCGCCCACGAGCGCCTCGGCGGGCAGCCGTACGTCGTCCAGGACCAGCTCGAACTGCTTCTCCGGCGCCTGGAGTTCCATGTCGATCTGTGACCGCTGGAACCCGGGGGCCTCGCGCGGGACGATGAACAGGCAGGGCTTCAGCTTGCCGGACCTGGCGTCCTCGGTGCGGCCGACGATCAGGGTGGCATCCGCGATGTCGACGCCGGAGACGAAGACCTTGCGCCCGTTGAGCACCCACTCCTCGCCGTCCCGGCGGGCGGTGGTGGTGATCCGGTGGGAGTTGGAGCCCGCGTCGGGCTCGGTGATGCCGAAGGCCATGGTGAGGCTGCCGTCGGCGAGACCGGGCAGCCACTGCCGCTTCTGGGTGTCGGTGCCGAAGCGGGCTATCACCGTGCCGCAGATGGCCGGTGAGACGACCATCATCAGCAGCGGCGAGCCGGCCGCACCCAACTCCTCCAGGACTATGGAGAGTTCAGCCATCCCGCTGCCGCCGCCGCCGTACTCCTCGGGGAGGTTCACCCCGAGGTAGCCGAGCTTGGCGGCCTCGGTCCACAGCTCGTGGGGGTGGGCGCCGTCGCGGACGACGGAGGTCATGTAGTCGCGCCCGTACCGCTTCCCGAGGGCGGCGACGGCGGCGCGCAGGGCCTGGTGCTCTTCGGTTTCGAGGACGGTGCTCATGCGGACTCCTCAACTGGGTCTGCGGTTTCGGTGACGACGGCGAGCAGCGCGCCTACCTCCACCTGGAGGCCCGGTGCGGCATGGAGCGCGGCGAGGGTGCCGGAGGCGGGGGCGAGGATGCGGTGCTCCATCTTCATCGCCTCCAGCCAGATCAGCGGCTGCCCGGCCTCGACGGCGGCCCCGGCCGTCAGGCCCTCGGCGAGGCGGACGACGGTGCCGGGCATCGGGGCGAGCAGCGAGCCGGGTTCGGTCCGCTCGGCGGGGTCGGTGAAGCGGGGCAGGGCGGTGAAGGCGTACGAGCCGGTGGCGGTGTCCACGTACACCCGGTCCCGGTCGGTGGTCACGGTGAAGTGCCGGGTGACGCCGCCGGTTTCCAGGCTGACGCGGTCGGGGCGGGCGGCGACGACGCGGAGGCCGGGCCCTGTGCTGAATCCGTCACGGGTAGTGCGGTAGGTGATCTCGTGCTCATGGCCGTCGGGTTCGCCGCGGTAGCGCCGGACCTGGGGCTGCGAGGCGAGGTTGCGCCAGGCGCCGAAGCGGGCGACGCCACCGGTGGTGGCGCGGCGGGCGGCCCCGGCGAGAGCGGCCGCGGTCGCGGCGGTACGCGGGTCCTGGTCGTCCCGTGCCTCCGTGAGGGCGGCGAGGTGCCGGTCGTAGAAGCCGGTGTCGGGGCGGGCTGCCACGAAGTCCGGGTGGCGCAGGGAGCGGACGAGCAGGTCGCGGTTGGTGACCGGGCCGTGGATCCGGGCCCGTTCCAGGGCGCGGGCGAGGAGGCGTACGGCCTCGGTACGGGTGGGGGCGTGGGCGACGACCTTGGCGAGCATCGGGTCGTAGTGCACGCCGACGGTGTCGCCGCCGGTGTATCCGGTGTCCAGGCGCACCCCCGGTTCGTCCGGTACGTCGAGCGAGAGCAGTGCTCCGGTCTGTGGCTGCCAGTCGCGGGCCGGGTCCTCGGCGTAGAGCCGAGCCTCGACGGCGTGCCCGGCGGGCTGCGGAGGCTGGACGGATGGCAGCGGTTCACCCTCCGCGATGCGGAGTTGCAGGGCTACGAGATCGAGGCCGAACACCGCCTCGGTGACCGGGTGTTCGACCTGGAGTCGGGTGTTCATCTCCAGGAAGTACGGCCGCCCGTCGTCGGCGAGCAGGAATTCGACGGTGCCCGCGCCCCGGTAGTCGACGGCCCGCGCGGCGGCCACCGCAGCGTCGTGCAGCCCGTCCCGCAGCGCGTCGTCGAGACCGGGCGCGGGGGCCTCCTCGATGACCTTCTGGTGGCGGCGCTGGAGCGAGCAGTCGCGGGTGCCGAGCGCCCAGACGCCGTCGTGGCCGTCCGCCATGATCTGGACCTCGACGTGCCGGCCGCGTTCCACGTACGGCTCGGCGAACACCTCCCCGTCCCCGAAGGCGGACAGCGCCTCGGCCGCGGCGGCGGTCAGCTCGCCGGGCAGATCGGCCGGCTCCCGCACGATCCGCATCCCGCGTCCGCCGCCGCCCGACGCGGCCTTGAGCAGCAGCGGGAAGTCCTCGGTACGGGCCCCGGCCGGGTCGACGGGAGCGAGCAGCGGCACCCCGGCGGCGGCCATCAGCTCCTTGGCCCGGGTCTTGGACGCCATCAGCTCGATGGCCTTGACCGGCGGGCCGACCCAGAGCAGCCCGGCGTCCTGCACGGCGGCGGCGAATCCGGCGTTCTCGGAGAGGAAGCCGTACCCGGGATGGACGGCGTCGGCGCCCGCAGCGAGGGCGGCGGCGACGACGAGGTCGCCGCGCAGATACGTGTCGGAGGGGGCGGCCCCCGGCAGCCGTACGGCGGTGTCGGCCTCCCGTACGTGCAGCGCGTCGGCGTCCGCGTCGGAGTGCACGGCGACGGTGGCGATGCCGAGCGCACGGCAGGTACGGAAGATCCGGCAGGCGATCTCGCCCCGGTTGGCCACGAGCAGAGTGCTGATCATGCGTACCCTCACATCCGGAAGACGCCGAAGCCGCCGCGGGCGCCCTCGACCGGTGCGGTGTGGATGGCGGACAGGCACATCCCGAGGACGGTCCTGGTGTCGCGCGGGTCGATGACCCCGTCGTCGTACAGCCGCCCGGACAGGAACATCGGCAGGGACTCGGCCTCGATCTGCTGCTCGACCATGGCGCGCAGTCCGGCGTCCGCCTCGTCGTCGTACGGACGCCCCTTGGCGGCGGCCGACGCACGGGCGACGATCGACAGCACCCCGGCCAGCTGCTGCGGCCCCATGACGGCGGACTTGCTGCCGGGCCAGGCGAACAGGAAGCGCGGGTCGTAGGCGCGGCCGCACATGCCGTAGTGCCCGGCGCCGTAGGAGGCGCCCATCAGCACGGACAGGTGCGGGACCTTGGAGTTGGACACCGCGTTGATCATCATCGCGCCGTGCTTGATGATGCCGCCCTGCTCGTACTCCTTGCCGACCATGTAGCCGGTGGTGTTGTGCAGGAACAACAGCGGGATGTCGCGCTGGTTGGCCAGCTGGATGAACTGCGCGGCCTTCTGCGACTCCTCGCTGAACAGCACGCCCTGCGCGTTGGCGAGGATGCCGACGGGGTAGCCGTGCAGCCGGGCCCAGCCGGTGACCAGGCTCGTCCCGTAGAGCGGTTTGAACGCGTCGAAGTCCGAGCCGTCGACGAGCCGGGCGATCACCTCGCGCGGGTCGAAGGGCACCTTCAGATCGCCGGGGACGATGCCGATCAGTTCGTCCTCGTCGTACTTGGGCGGTTCGGCGGGGCCCGGATCGGGGTGCGCCTTGCGCCAGTTGAGGCGGGCGACGATGCGGCGGGCCTGGCGCAGGGCGTCCTGCTCGTCGACGGCGAAGTGGTCGGCGAGACCGGAGGTGCGGGCGTGCATCTCGGCGCCGCCGAGCGATTCGTCGTCGCTCTCCTCCCCGGTCGCCATCTTCACCAGGGGCGGACCGCCGAGGAAGACCTTGGACCGCTCCTTGATCATCACGGTGTGGTCGGACATCCCGGGGACGTACGCCCCGCCGGCGGTGGAGTTACCGAAGACGACGGCCACGGTCGGGATGCCGGCGGCCGAGAGCCGGGTGAGATCGCGGAAGAGCGCCCCGCCGGGGATGAAGATCTCCTTCTGCGAGGGCAGATCGGCGCCTCCCGACTCCACCAGGCTGATGGTGGGCAGCCGGTTGGCGAAGGCGATCTCGTTGGCCCGCAGGGCCTTCTTCAGCGTCCAGGGGTTGGAGGCGCCGCCGCGTACGGTCGGGTCGTTGGCGGTGATCAGGCACTCCACCCCCGCCACCACCCCGATCCCGGTGACGAGCGAGGCGCCGACCGCATAGTCGCTCCCCCAGGCGGCCAGCGGCGACAGCTCCAGGAACGGGCTGTCCTCGTCGACCAGCAGCTCGATGCGCTCCCGGGCGAGCAGCTTGCCGCGCGAGCGGTGCCGCTCGACGTACTTCTCACCGCCGCCGCCCAGCGCCCCGGTGTGCGCGGCGTCCAGTTCGGCGAGCTTGTCGAGCATGGCGGCGCGGTGGGCGGTGTAGTCGGGGCTCGCGGTGTCGAGCCCGGTGGGCAGGACGGTCATGCGTGCACCTCCGGTGAGCTGTCCAACAGGGCCACGGGTATCTCCAGCCGGCGCGAGCGCAGCCACTCCCCCACGGCCTTGGCCTGCGGGTCGAAGCGGTGCTGGGCGGCGACGCCTTCGCCGAGGAGCCCGTGGACGGTGAAGTTCAGGGCGCGCAGGTTCGGCAGGACATGGCGTACGACGGTGAGCGGGGCGGTCTCCGGGAGGAGTTCGCGGAACCGCTCGACGGTCAGCTCGTGGGCCAGCCACCGCCACGCCTCCTCGCTGCGGACCCATACGCCGACGTTCGCGTCGCCGCCCTTGTCGCCGCTGCGGGCGCCCGCGACGAGCCCGAGCGGGGCAGGGCGGGTGGGGCCGGCGGGCAACGGCTCCGGAAGCGGGGGCGGTTCGACCTCTTCGAGAGCCTGCGTCCGGGCAGGCGGTTCCTGCGCCTCGCGCCGCCCGTCGGGCAGCACGGCGACGTGCGTCACGTCCTGGGCCGGTACGTACCGGGCCTCGAACACCCCGTAGGGCGCGCCCTTTCCGGGCGGGGCGGTGACATGGAAGCCCGGGTAGCTGCCGAGCGCCAGCTCGATCGCCGCGCCGGACAGGGCGCGCCCGACGGCGTCCGGCTCCCGGTCACGGACGACGAGCCGCAGCAGGGCGCTCGCCGTCTCCTCGGTGCCGGCGTCGGCCCGGTCGGTGCGGGCGAGCTCCCACCGCACCTCGTCCGGCTGCCGTCCGGCACGTGCGAACGCATCCGCGAACTGGTCCTGCACCAGCTGCGCCTTGGCCTCGGTGTCGAGCCCGGTGAGGACGAAGACGACCTCGTTGCGCCAGCCACCGAGCCGGGTGAGCCCGGCCTTGAGGGTCGGCGGCGGGGCCTCGCCCTTCACTCCGGAGATCCGGACCCGGTCGGGGCCGTCGGGCGACAGCCGGGCGGTGTCGAGCCGGGCGGTGACGTCGGGGCCCGCGTACCGGGCGCCGCCGGTCTCGTACAGCAGCTGGGCGGTGACGGTGCCGAGGTCGACGACGCCGCCGGTGCCGTCGTGCTTGGTGATGACCGAGGTCCCGTCGGCGTGGATCTCGGCGACGGGGAAGCCGGGACGGCGGATGTCGTGGCCCCGGAAGAAGGAGTAGTTGCCGCCGGTGGCCTGGGTGCCGCACTCCAGCACATGCCCGGCGGCGACGGCTCCGGCGAGCGCGTCGTGGTCGTCCGGTCCCCAGCCGAAGCGGGCGGCGGCGGGGCCGGTGACGAGCGCGGCGTCGGTGACCCTGCCGGTGACGACGACATCGGCGCCGGCCCGCAGGCAGGCGGCGATGCCGGCGCCGCCGAGATAGGCGTTGGCGGTGAGGTATCCCTCGGGCACCGGGAGGCTGTCGCCCTCGACATGGGCGACGCACACGGGCACCCCCACCTTGTCGGCCAACTCCCTGACCGCGTCGGCCAGTCCGGCCGGGTTGAGGCCGCCCGCGTTGGTGACGATCCGCACCCCTCGCTCCCGGGCGAGCCCGAGCCCCTCCTCCAGCTGGCGCAGGAAGGTGGTGGCGTAGCCGCGCCCGGGGTCCTTCAGCCGGCCGCGGCCGAGGATGAGCATGGTGAGCTCGGCCAGGTAGTCCCCGGTGAGTACGTCGAGGGGCCCGCCGGTGAGCATCTCGCCCACGGCGTCGAAGCGGTCGCCGTAGAAGCCGGAGGCGTTGCCGATCCGCAGCGGCGGGGGCTGCGCGTCCGCCCCCGGGGTCATGCGCCGCTCCCCCGCCGCGGGGCGCGTCCCGGTCCGGCGGAACCGTCCTTCGGGGCACGCCCCGGTCCGGCGGGCCCGGCGAAGGCCTGCGCGATGTCCAGCCACACCTCGGCCTCGGCGCCCTCGGCCCGCACGGCGAGGTCGTCGCGGTGGGCGCGCTGGGTGACGAGCAGGCAGAAGTCGTGCAGCGGGCCGGTGATCCGCTGGGCGGCGTCCGCGGGTCCGTAGGCGGTCAACTCACCGTCGGGCCCCTCCAGTTCCACCCGGAACTCCTCCGTGGGTGCCGTCATCCCCCGGACGAGGAAGGCGTAGTCGCGTGCCCGCGTCCCAATCCTTGCCACGTGCCGCAGCCGGGCGGTGGGAGTGCGGGTGACGCCGAGCGCGTCGGCCACGTCCTGTCCGTGCGCCCAGGTCTCCATCAGGCGGCCGGTCGCCATGGAGGCGACGCTCATCGGCGGCCCGTACCAGGGGAAGCGGGTCCCGGCGGGGGCCGAGCGCAGGGCCTCCTGGAGCCGCTGCCGCCCGTCGCGCCAGTGGGTCAGCAGGGCAGGCGGTGCGTACGCCGCCACGACCTCGGCGGCGGCCTCGTCGACGAAACCCTCCGGGTCCCGCATCGCCTTCGCGACCTCGTCACCGAACTGCTCCGGTTCGGTGACGGAGAGCAGCGCGACCTCGTCGGTCCAGCTCAGATGGGCCACCTGATGGGCGACGGTCCACCCGGCGGCAGGCGTCGCCGCCGCCCATTGCCGGGCGCTCAACCCGGCTACCAGCAGGTCGAGTTCCTCGCTCTCGCTGCGCAGATCGTCGAGCACGGCTGAGGCATCGGACACGGTGCGCTCCCCTCGGGGCGTGGCGGTGTGTCCCGGAGCCTGCCAGCGGGACGGAAAACAATCAAGCGTGCTTGCATTGTTTCTTCGGATCAGGTCGTCGCCCGGTTCCGGCCGCCGATCTCCACCTCTCGTTCCACCCATGGGTCCAGGTGCGAGAGACCGCGCGACAGCAGTCTTGAGGGCATGACAACCACCGACTGGATCACCGACATCGCCCTCGTCCTGGTCGTCTTCCGGCAGCTGCGGGAAGGCCGGCTGGACCTCAAGACCTTCCTGATCCCGCTGGGGATCGTGGCCTTCGTGGCGCACTCGTACCTCCACAGCGTGCCCACCGCGGGCAACGACCTGGTGCTGATCGGCGCGCTGATGGCCGTCGGCGCGGCCCTCGGCATCGCCGGCGGCATCTACACCCGGGTCCGGGCCGTGGGCGGACACCTGCTGATCAAGGCCGGTGCGATCTCCGCGATCCTGTGGGTGCTCGGCATGGGCGCCCGCATGGGCTTCCAGATCTGGGTCTCGCACGGCGGGGGCGCGGACGACGTGGCGCGGTTCAGCATCGCCCACCACATCACCACGGATCAGGCCTGGGTCGCCGCCTTCGTCCTGATGGCGCTCACCGAGGTCATCACGCGGCTCGCGACGATCTTCATCCGGAGCCGGATGGTCGACCGGCACGGTGCCGGTGTCACGGCGACGCAGCCCGCCCCCGCTTTTGACCGTACGGCCTGACCGTGGGCTATGGTCACGCCGTGCCCGAAGCACCGAGCGCCCCCGAAGAGCAGAACGGGCCCACAACGCAGAACGCCCCCGGACCGGGCGCCTCCCCGCAGGGGAGGTCCGGTCTCCGGGCCGTCACCGGTCAGGACCCCCGTGTGCAGTGGGTCCTGACCCTGTTCGTCATCGCCGCCGCCTTCGCGACGGTCCGCCCGCTCGGCCTGAGCGGCCGGGGTCTCGCGGTCGCCGTGCTCCTCGTGGTCAACTCCCTCGCGCTGGCGGCCCGGCATCTGCCCGAGGCCAAGGTCCCGCCCCGTGCGTCCCTGATCTGGCTGACCCTCGCCATCGTCGCCGCGGCCGCCCTGATCAGTGTCAGCCGCAGCGGTTCGAGCTATCTCTTCGCGTACTTCCTGGTGGGCCATGCCGGATTCCGGCTGCCGGTCAGGCAGGCCGTCACCCTCGCGGCGCTGAGCAGTCTGCTGTGCGGTGGCGTCCTGTACTTCCACTTCGGCCCCGGACACCACGAGCTGGCCTGGGCCCTCGGACTGACCACAGGCGCCCCGGTCGTGATGGGTATCGTCAACCGCAGCCGTCAGCGTGCCGTGTGGGCGGTGATCGACGCCGCCGAGTCGTCCGAGCGGGCCGCCCGCGCCGAGGCCCAGGCCGCCGTCCTCACCGAGCGCGGACGGATCGCCCGCGACGTGCACGACGTCCTCGCCCACTCACTGGCCGGCATCAACATGCAGCTGGAACTGGCGGACGCCCTGATCGAAGCCGGCGACCTGGAGAAGGTCCGCGAGGCCAACCAGAAGGCGCACAGCCTGGTCAAGCAGAGCCTGGAACAGGCCCAGTGGACCGTGCACACGCTCCGCGAGGACGCCCTGCCCCTGGTCGGGAGCCTGACCGCGCTGATCGAATCCTCCGGCCACCGCGATGCCCTCACCGTCACCGGGACCGTCCGCGACGTGTCGTCCCGGGTCACCCAGAACCTGCTGCGGATCGCCCAGGAGTCGCTGACCAACACCGCGCGGCACGCACCCGGCAGCGAGGTCCGTGTGGAGCTGACGTTCGACGCCGCGTCGACGACACTGAAGGTCCGCAACAGTCCGGCGACCCGTGCGGTGCGCGCGGCCGTCGGCAGCGGAATGGGACTGATCGGCATGCGGGAGAGGGTCGCCCTGCTGGGCGGGACGATCACCGCGGGCCCGGTCACCGAAGGACCGGACGAGGGCGGCTGGCAGGTGGAGGCAGTGATTCCGGAATGACCGAACCGACACGGAGCACCCAGCGGCTGCGGGTGGTCGTCGCCGACGACCAGGCCGCCGTGCGCGAGCCATTGGCCGCGGTCCTCGGCCTGGCCGATGACATCGACGTCGTCGCGGCCGCCGCCGACGGTACCGAGGTGCTCGCCGCGGTCGCCGCGGGACCGGTGGACGTGGTCCTCATGGACCTGCGGATGCCCGTCATGGACGGCACCGAGACGACCCGGCGGCTCACCGACGAGCACCCGGACGTGGCCGTCGTCGTCCTGACCACCTTCGCCGACGACGACTCGATCCTGGCCGCCCTGAGCGCCGGGGCCCGCGGCTACCTCACCAAGAACGCGGGGCGCCAGGACATCACCCGCGCGATCCGCGCCGCCGCGGCGGGACAGTCCGTACTCGACCGCGAGGTCCAGGACCGCCTCCTGGCCACGGTCCGCACCAAACCCCCGGCGCCCGGGCAGACGCTGCCCGCCGACATCACGCCCCGCGAGCGCGAGGTCCTCACCCTCATCGGCCAGGGCCTGCCGAACCGGGCCATCGCGGAGAAGCTCTTCATCAGCGAGGCCACGGTGAAGACGCACATCAACAACCTCTTCGCCAAGGCGGACATCAAGGACCGCGCCGACGCGGTGCGGCGCGCGATCGGAGCGGGCCTGGCCTGACGGCCCCGACCGTCCCTGACCGGCCCTGTACGGCTCGTCAGCGGGCGTCGGGCCGCGCACCGCGGAAGGTGCGGCGGTAGGCGTCAGGGGGCACGCCGACGGTGCGGTTGAAGTGACGGCGCAGCGTCGTGGCGGTGCCCATGCCGGTTGCCGTCGCGATGGCGGCGATGCTGTCGGCCGTGGTCTCCAGCAGTTCCTGGGCGCGTCGGATCCGCTGGGTGAGCAGCCATTGCAGCGGGGTGGTGCCGGTCGCCGACCTGAAGTGGCGGCCCAGGTTGCGCGAGCTCATGTTCGCCTGGCGGGCCAGGTCCTCCACGGTCAGTGCGCGGTCGAGCCGTGCGGTCACCCAGGGGAGCAGCTCGGTGAGGGGATGGTCGTCCTGGGCAGGGACCGGGGCGGGGACGAACTGGGCCTGCCCGCCGGCCCGTTGCGGGGGCACGACCAGGCGGCGGGCCACGGTGTTGGCGACCGCCGAGCCGTGGTCGAGGCGGACCAGATGCAGGCACAGATCCATCGCGGCGGCCTTGCCTGCGGAGGTGAGCACGCTGCCGTTGTCCACGTAGAGCACGTCGGGATCGACCTCCACCCGGGGGTAGCGGGCGGCCAGGGCCCGGGTGTGCGCCCAGTGGGTGGTCGCACGCCGGCCGTCCAGCAGACCGGCGGCGGCCAGGACGAACGCGCCCGTGCACAGGGAGACCACCCGCGCGCCCGCCTCGTGGGCGGCGCGCACCGCGTCCACCAGGTCGGCGGGTGGATCCTCGTCCACCCGGGCCCAGCCGGGGACGATCACCGTTTCGGCGTACGGGAGCCGGTCGAGTCCGTGGTCGGGCTCCAGGCGGAACCTGCCGACCCGCACGGCGCCCGGCCCGTGGACGGCGAGGCTGTACCAGGGCTCGGCCGCGCCGGTCAGGCCGCCGCCGAAGACCTCGTACGCCACGGCCAGTTCGAAGTGCAGCATCCCGTCGGTGACGGCCAGCGCGACAGTACCCATGTCCGGAACTGTACGCACCATGGCGTTCCGGACACTCACATGGAACCTGCCGCCGCCGCCAGGATGAAGCACAGTTGACCGATCGAGCACGGGAGAACCGATGGGCACGGGTCAGACTGTTGCGGTGTTCGGCGCCTACGGGCACACCGGGCGCTTCGTGGTGGCGGAGTTGCTGGACCGGGGATTCGTCCCGGTGCTGTCCGGGCGGGACGCGGACAAGCTGCGGGCGCTCGCCGCGGTCCGTCCGGGGCTCGGCGTCCGGCCGGCCGCGGTCGACGACCCGGCCGCACTGGACCGGGCCCTGGCCGGTGCGGCTGCCGTGGTCAACTGCGCCGGCCCCTTCGCCACGACGGCCGCCCCGGTGATCGAGGCGGCACTGCGCGCCGGGATCCCGTACGTGGACGTGGCCGCCGAGATCGAGGCCAATCTCGACACGTTCGCACACTTCGCGGACCGCGCCGCCGCCGCGGGGATCGTGGTGATCCCCGCGATGGCCTTCTTCGGCGGCCTCGGCGACCTGCTGGTCACCGCGGCGATGGGCGACTGGGTCTCGGCCGACGAGGCCCATGTCGCGTACGGGCTGAGCAGCTGGCACCCCACCGCCGGGACCCGGGTCGCGGGCGCCGTCTCCGGGCAGCGCAGGGAGGGCCGGCGCGTCGTGTACCGCAACGGGCGGCTGGAGTACCGCGATGACGCGCCGCCGGCGCTGAAGTGGCCCTTCCCCGACCCGATGGGGGCCCGGTCCGTGATCGGGGAGTTCACCATGGCCGACGTCGTCACCGTCCCCAGCCATCTGTCCGTCCCCGAGGTCCGCACCTATATGACGGTCGAGGCGGCCACGGACCTGGCCGCTCCGGACACACCGGCCCCGACCGCGGTCGACGGGCTCGGGCGCTCCGCGCAGACCTTCCTCGTCGACGTCGTCGTGCGCTCGGGCGGTGCGCAACGGCGCGCGGTGGTGAGCGGTCAGGACATCTACGCCGTCAGCGCGCCGCTCGTGGTGGAAGCGGTTCAGCGGATCCTCACGGGCCGGACCAGAACGGCCGGTGTCGCCTCCGCAGGTGCGGTCTTCGACGCGCCCGACTTCCTCCGCGCCCTGTCCGCGCACCTCTCGTACCGCCGGCCGGCCCCCGGAGCCGGCCCGGCAAGCGGCCGGCGGGGCTGAACGGCGCACTCGGGGCCTGCCCGGCGATCATGGCCGGACAGACCCCGGTGGAGCCGCTGTTCAGCTCGCCGGTGTGGCGGCCATGCCCTCGATCTCCTTCAGCACGAGGTCGGGGCGGTCCTTCGGGACGTCGTGGGAACTGCCCTCGGCGGTGACGAGCGTCCGGTCGGGCCCGCTCTTCGCGAACGTGGCGGCGGCGTCGCGCCAGCGCTGGGCATCCACGGGGGACGCTTCGAGCGGGGTCTTCTCCGAGACGATGACCGTGGCCGGCACCGTGGCCGGCCAGGCGACCTTGTGGAAGGCCCGGTGCGTCGGGACGTAGTTCTCCGCGGTGGAGAGGAGCTGGCGGTTCCGCGGGTCGTCGGGGTCCTTCTTCGCGGCGTCGACCTGCGGCCCGCTCGCCGCCACGAGACGGGCGATCTCCTCGTCCGTGAAGAGCGGGGGCAGATTGGCGTCGACCAGGACGGCGCCGGAGAGCATCTTCGGGTTCTCCTTGGCGAAGTAGTTCGCGATCTCCCCCGCCTGGGAGTGGGACACCAGGGTCACGTTCTCGGTGGCACCCAGCTGCTCCAGCCCCGCCTTGAGGTCGCTGACGGCGCTCTCCACCTTCCACGCGCCGGGCACCACATCGCTCCTGCCGAGACCGGGCCGGTCGTACGTGATGACGGTGGCGCCGGTGTCCGCGTGGAGCTCGGGGACGAGGTCGTTCCAGTAGGAGGAGTCCTCGCCGCCGCCCGAGTCCAGGACGATCGTGCGGCCCTTGCCCTGCGTGACGTGGAAGGCCACGCGGTGACCGTCGTTGGTGATCATGCGCAGCTTCGATACGCCCGGCCGGCCGGCTGCCGGCGAGGCGGACGCCTTGGCCGGATGCGAGGCCGCGGGCTTCGCCGGGTGCGAAGCGGACTGCTCGGGGGCGGGGTCGTTCTCGCCACAGGCCGTGACGGCCCCGACAGTCAGGGTCAGCAGGGCGAGAGCCGACAGAGCGCGGTACGTGGACCGGTGCTTCAGGGAAATGCGCGACATGACTGATCCTTCGGGGACTTGAGGTGCGGGGCTGCCTGTAGGCCCAATCCTTCGGAATCGCGACCGGCCGAAGAATCCGTCTGGCACGCCTGTCGGCGGTGGCACTGAAGCCAGTGGGCGGGCGGGGGTTGTCCCCCGAGGACGCTCACCTCAGGCGCCTTCCGGCGGGGCTGTCCCCCGTGCGAGCTACACGAAGGTGCGCACCGTGAGGTGACGATTCCGGGCCGCCGTCTCCGTAGCGTTCAGGTCAGCGGAGGAACACGGCCGCAGAGCACGAAGAACGAACAACTCCCCTTATTCCTTTCTCTGTTCGGAGTCCGTCATGGCGCGCATCATCAGGAAGACCGTCATCACCACGCTGACCCTCGCCGTGGTCGGTGCGGGAGTGCTGGCCTGCACGGACGGCCCCCTCAGGGAGCCGCTCCTGTCGCTGAGGGACTCCGCGAAGAAGCACACCGGCGAGGAGGCGTTCTCCGGGACGAAGAAGATCGACGTCGACGGCCACTCGGTGAACGTCACCTGCTCCGGCAGCCGGGCGGACGGCAAGCCGGTCGTCATGGTGATGGCGGGGCTGGGTGACGGCCTGGACAAGACGGCCGCCTTCCGCAAGACCCTGAGCGAGAAGGACCGGGTCTGCTCCTACGACCGGCTCGGCGAGGGCGAGAGCGACAAGCCGGCCGGTGTCCAGTCCATCGCCGCCGGCGGGAAGATCCTCACCGGCGTGCTCGACGAGGTCGCCGACGACGCTCCGGTCGTCCTGGCCGGGCACTCACTGGGCGGGCTGCTCGCCGCCCGGTACGCCCCCGAGCACCAGGACCGGGTCAAGGGCCTGGTGCTGATGGACGCCACCTCGCCGACGAACAGCGGCGACATCGAGAAGGTCATCCCCAAGTCGGCCACCGGCAAGACCGCCGAGCTCCGCGCGGGGACCGTCGCGGCAGGCGAGGGACAGAACCAGGAGAAGCTCGCCTTCCCCGACGGCGAGGTCCGCTCGGCCGGGGACATCCCGGTGGAGGTCATCCAGCACGGCACCAAGTACCTCGGCCAGTTCCCCGTGTACGGCGACGGCCTGGAGAAGGTGTGGTCCGCGGGACAGCACAAGTGGACCGCCGTCTCCAACCGCAGCAAGCTCAGCACCGCCGCCAAGAGCGCCCACTACATCTACCTCGACCGGGCCGACCTGGCCGTCAAGGCCGTCCGCAGCGTCAGCGCCCAGGTCGCGCAGTAGCCCGCAGCCCGTGGTCCGCAGCCCCTGATGGCATCCGGAAGAGATGGAAGCGCCCCATGACCGTCAAGAAATCGCCCATCCTCGTCCTGCACGATCTGGACACGGTCCGAGCGGAACTCGTCATCGCCCGCGAGACCGCTGACGCCCGGCAGCGGGCCGGGCTCGGCGCGGCGCTGGCGATCGTGGAGCAGCACTGGGCGACGACCGATGAGCAGCGCACCCGGGAGTGGGCGCGCCGGGTGCTGCGCACCGCCGGTGTCGACCCGGCGAGTGACCACGTACGAGCGGTGCGGACGCTGCGCCGAGCCGTTCCCGGGCTCGGCCTCGTCACGGCGAACAGCCTGGTCACGTCGGTCCGGTCGCAGCGATGACCAGCGGTGCCGACGCCTGCGGGTCAGCCGCCGGCCTTGCGCAGGCTGCCGACCTGGCTGCGCACCGCACCCATGCTCGCCCCGATGACCAGGGCGATGGCCAGGGCGTCCGTGGTGGAGAGCGCCTGGTCGAGGATGAGGAAACCGGCCATGGCCGCAATCGCCGGTTCCAGGCTCATCAGGATCGCGAAGGTCGGCGCGGGCAGCCTGCGCAGCGCCATGAGTTCGAGGGTGTACGGCAGGACCGAGCTCAGCAGGGCGACGGCCGCGCCAAGGCCGAGCGTGCTGGGGACCAGCAGCTTCGAGCCGGACTCCATGATGCCGAGCGGCAGCGAGAGCACGGCCGCCACCACCATCGCCAGGGCAAGACCGTCGGCCTGCGGGAAGCGGCGGCCGGTGCGGGCGCTGAAGATGATGTACGTCGCCCACATGGCCCCCGCGCCGAGCGCGTAGGCGGCACCCACCGGATCGAGCCGGTCGAAGCCCCCGCCGCTCAGCAGGATCACCCCGCCCAGTGCGAGGGCCGCCCAGACGACGTTGACCAGGCGGCGCGAGGCGAACACCGAGAGGGCGAGCGGGCCGAGCACCTCCAGCGTGACGGCCGCGCCGAGCGGGATGCGGTCGGCGGCCTGGTAGAAGAGCGTGTTCATGCCGCCCATCGCGACACCGAACGTGAGCACGGTGCCCCAGTCGGCGCGCGAGTGGCCGCGCAGCCCGGGGCGGCAGACGACGAGCAGGACGAGCGCGGCAGCGGCCAGTCGCAGCGTGACGACTCCGAGAGCCCCGGCCTTCGGCATCAGCAGCACGGCGACCGCCGCGCCGAACTGGACGGAGAGGCCGCCCGCCACGACCAGCGCGATCGGGGCCAGTGCCGCTCTGCGGCCTGAGGCGCGGGCCGGTCCGTCCGGTGCGCCCGGTTCACCGAGTGCGGTGGCCGCCTCGGGTACGGCGACGGCTGCGGCCTGTTCTGCGGCGGTGCCCTGGTCGTTCACCTGTGGCCTGACTTCCTGGGTTCTCGAAACTATGACGGCACGGACAACAGTTCAACACAGTGCACTACCCAATTGAAGATACTGCACTCATGCGATGCAGCCCATCCCCTTACCGTAGGGACCTCCGCGCGGCACGTGAAATGCCGACTGGGCTCCCGTTATGCTTCCCGCGCATGAGCACTGGACAGGGCGCACACCGGGGCGCCGGAGCAGACGAAGAGACGGGCCGGGGCGCCGGACGCGGGGTCGAGATCCGGCATCTGCGCGCGTTCCTCGCCGTCGCCGACGAGTCCAGCGTCACCCGGGCCGCCTCCCGGCTGCGGCTGACCCAGCCCGCCGTCTCGCGGACCCTGGCCGCGCTGGAGCAGCATCTGGGCATCCGGCTGGTCGACCGCTCCACCCACCACCTGGTCCTCACCCCCGAGGGCGCCGCCTTCCGCGACCGGGCGGCCGCCGCGGTCGCCGCCTTCGACGCGGCGCTCGACCCCGGCGGGCTGCGGGGCCGGCCGCTGCGGCTGGGACACGCCTGGTCCGCGTTCGGCCGGTACACCACACCGTTGCTCCGCGGCTGGCAGGAGCGTCACCCGCAGACCCCGCTCGAACTGCTGCGGATCGACGACCGCACGGCCGGGCTGACCCGCGGCGAGGTCGATGCCGCGCTGCTGCGCGGGCCCGTCGGGGCGCCCGGCCTCCTCACCGAGGTGCTGTTCGACGAAGAACGCGTCGCGGCCGTGGCCGCGGACGGCCCGCTCGCCGCTCGCACCGTGCTCCGGCTCGCCGATCTGGCGACCGGCACCGTGGTCCTGAACACCGTCTCCGGCACCACCACCCCGGACCTGTGGCCGCCCTCCGGCCGGCCGCGACGCTCACCGTCGCCAACACCGACGACTGGCTGACCGCCATCGCGGCGGGCCGGGGCGCCGGGGTCTCGGCCGCCTCGACGGCCGAGATGCACCCGCACGCCGGTGTCGCCTACCGGCCGCTCAGTGACGCGCCGACCGTCCCGGTGCTGCTTGCCCGCCGCGACGGCCCCGGGCATCCGGCGCTGGCCGATCTCGCGGTGCTGGCCCGCGAGATCGTGGCGCGGGGCAGCCCGTAACCGGGGCTCCGCCCCGGACCCCGCGCCTCAAACGCCGGCGAGGCTGGATGGGCGGCGGAATCAAGCCC
>NZ_JBHVWF010000083.1:0-27561 GCF_042882365.1 Streptomyces sp. NPDC058221
CGGCCGCGGCCCCCTACACCCCCCCCCGCGGCCCCTACCACGCGGCGGGGGGGCGGCCCGTTTACACTCAACGGGGGCCCCCGCCCTCGGCGGTTGGGCAGTGAGCCGACAATGAACCGACCACGCAGTTGCGGGCCGCTCCCCCTGAAGAGGCGCGGCCCGCAACTGTTCCTGCGGCTCCCGGACGGGTCCCTGGCTAGCTGTCGCCGTCGGTGAAGTAGTTCTCCAGCCCGGGCACCTTGAGCGTGCCGCCGAACTGGCCTGCCTGGATCACCGTCACATTGGTGAAGAAGGCGAACGGCACGTTGATCGGCGGCGGGGTCTGCGGGCTGAACGTGATCGGGATGAGGCCGAAGAGGTTGCCCTTCAGCTCCTCCGTGTACATCGTCACCGTGCCGTTGCGGATCGTGGACGTGGAGCCCTTGTCCGACGTCACGTGGCCTGTCTTGCCCAGCGGGCCGACCGTCTTCTGGTGGAGGTCCTTGATGTCGACGGAGGAGGCGGTGAACTTCAGCACCTTCTTCGTGCTGCCGTCACCCTTCTCCACCTCGACGATGCCCTTGTAGTCGAGCCCGCTCAGGGTGAGCAGCGAGCTCTCCAGGACCCACGGGTCGTTCGGGAGGCGGGGTATGCCCTGCTCCAGATCGGCCGCGGCCAGTGCCTTCGGGTCGGCGGTCGGGCACGGGAAGGAGGGCTTGGCGCCGTCCGGGATGTCCTCGTCCTTCTTGGGGTCGAGTCCCTTGACGTCCTTGTCGAGCTCCTCGACCGGCTTGCCCGCCTTCCCGGCCGCCTCGCGGATGGCGGCGGCGGTCTTGTCGGCCGTGTCCTTCGCCGCGTCCGTGGCCTTCCCGACGGGCTTGTCGGCCGCCTTGTCGGTGGCCTTGTCCGTCGCCTTGCCGGTGTCGCTCCCGGACGGCTTCGGGGACGCGGTGGTGGCGCTCGGGGACGGGCTCGCCGTCTCCTTGTCCGGTCCGTCGAAGAGGTCCTTGAGGGCGTCGCCCACTCCCAGCGGGTCGAGGGGGTTCTTCGACTTGGTGGGTGAGGGGGTCGCGCTCGGCGTCGAAGCCGGGGCGTCGTCGCTCTTCTTCTTCGCCGAGTCGGCCGACGCGTCGTCCGATGCGCTCGACGACGGCGTGGCCGAGGGCTTCGGGGTTGCCCCGTCGCTCTCGTCCGGCGTGGCCTTGTCCGTCGTGGAGGCGGACGGGGACGGCGACTTGGTGGCCGATGCCGACGGATCCGCCGACTCGCTCGGCTCGTCGGAGCGGGTCACGCACGGGCCGGGCGCGAAGGGGACGTCCGTGTTGTCGTCCGCCATCGCCAGCTTCGGGGTGAGGCCCATCCCGACGAACACCGCGGTCGGCATGGCGGCGAGCGCGAACGCCTTCTTGCCCGCGGGCATGTGGAGCTTCGTCAGCAGCGACTTCCTGGGGGCGGCGTGGCGCGGCCCTCTTCGCTCCTGGAGCCCGCTCTCGTCCAGGGCGTCCGCCTGATTGTCGTCACCCCGCACGATGCCTCCCGCCGTCGACCTCAACTGTCGTGTCGTACTTCGCCGGCTCCTGCTGCGGCACGGCGCTCCCGTAGAGGGCGCCCCCCGGGTGTTCGGCGGTCTGCTCGTCCTTCGCGAAAGAGAGACCGTCCGGTGCGGCTTCCGCAGGAACTCCCTCGGTCTGCGCAGCCCCGACCGCCTCGGGGGCCGCCGGCGCCCAGGAGATGGAGAGTGCGCCACCGAGCAGGGAGAGGAGGAAGCCGATCAGGAAGCCGCCGATGTTGGCGACGGGGATCGATATCAGTGCGAGCAGGATCGCGGCGACGCCCGCGAACACCCGGACGATGTGGTGGAACCACATCGTCAGGCCCAGCGTGATCAGCAGGACTCCGATGATCAGGGATCCCGCGCCCGCGGTGGTGGACATCGCCAGCGTCATGTTGCCGAGGTGCATGTTCGCGTACGGGAAGTACGCGATGGGCACACCGCCGAGAATGGTGAACAGACCCGCCCAGAACGGCCGGTTACCCCGCCAGGTGCGGAAGCGTCGCCGGTAGACGCGGAGGTAGTGCTCGTTCTGCCCTGTGGATTCGGGGCTCATGGAAAACAGCTCCCTGGAACCGGTACTGCTGTGAGAAGAAGAGAAGGGTGGGTGGCCAGAAGCGCGTCGCGCATGCCCCCGGCCACCCGGGCGAGTGCTTAGTAGCACTCCTTGACGCCCTTGTGGAGCGACAGCTTCAGGTCAGGAAGCTTGAAGGTGCCGGCCGTGGTGGCCCACGCCTGCTGCTGGACGTGCGACAGCTTGGCCTCCTCGGCCCGCTGCGAGAACCCGTAGGGGTTGGCCTGCGTTCCGGGCTGGATGCCCGGATTCTTCAGCGAACCGGCAGCGACGCCGATGTCGATGTTCTTGAACTCGGCATCCGCGCCGAGCTTCGACACATCGAGGTACAGGTCCTTGGCGTAGACCTTGTCCTTGCCGGTACCCGCCTTCAGCTCCAGCGTGACGCTGCCGAGACCGAACGGCAGGTCGGGAGTGACGACCGACTGGCACATGTTGCTGATGGTGGCTTCGCTGAACCCGGACACGGCGACCGGGGCCGCCTGGTCCTTGCCCTTGAGGTCCTTGCCGCTCGCCACGCTGCCGTACTGCACGAAGTCCTGGCCGACCAGCTCATCCGCGCTGACCTTGAACTCCTGGCCGGACACGCTGAACGATGCCGCGAGGGCGCCCTGTGCGAGGCCGACACCCACAGCGGCGGTGGCTATGACGCTCGGCACCATGACGACAGCGAAACGCTTCCATCTCGTGCCACCGCGAACCTGGGAACTCATTCTTGTCCTCCTTCTCGGACGTACATCTCCGGCCGGGCATCCTGCCCGACCTGGGATGGGAGAAGTGCTACGTCCTCGGAAAGGAGAGCGCCCGCAAACGGAGGCGTGAACCGCGCCCGAATCACCGGCGATCACCCCCGAGCGACAACCACTGGCCACGCGTTCGCGCAACCTCTTCGAACAGGCCCTGCGGTTGAGCAGGTACCCCCCTGTCCGGAGCCGACGCCACTGCCGCCGACCCACTCGGTGGGGACCCAACGGAGCCGCCGCACCGACTGGCAGCCGGACTGGCGTTATTGGACCGAGCGTGGCCGATCGTGGTCCATTCGCGGCCGTGACACAAGGGGGTTCGTTACTCGCTGGTAACGGCCCGATAACCCACCCACGACCGGGCGGCACCGACCGGCCACACAGGGTTGCCCCGGCCCTGCAGACGAACCACGGCATTGACGCCCGAAATCGGACAGATCCCAGTGCGTGATTTACTCCGAGTAACAGCCGGTTGTTTTATCAAGATTTGGTAAAACGCGGGCCTGTCTTATCGTCCGCTCGCGAAAACGGCCGCGACTCCCGGTGGGAGTCGCGGCCGTGTTGTCAGATCAGAACAAGACGCGGGCGAGGGCCGTGCGTGCGGCGCCGACCCGCGGATCGTCGGGGCCGATCACCTCGAACAGCTCCAGCAGCCGCACCCGCACCCGGTCGCGGTCGTCACCGAAGGTACGGCGGACGGTCTCGACGAGCCGGCCGAACGCGTCCTCGACATGACCGCCCACCAGATCCAGGTCGGCGGCGGCGAGCTGGGCCGGCACATCGGCCGGCTTCTCGGCGGCGTCCTTGCGGACCTGCTGCGGGTCCGTCTTCTGGACCCGGGCCAGAAGCTCCGCCTGAGCGAGGCCGAGCTTGGCCTCGCTGTTGGCCGGCTCGTCGGAGAGGACGTTCTTGTACGCCTGGACGGCGCCGGCGAAGTCATTGGCGTCCAGCGCCTGCGCGGCCGCCTCCAGAAGGGCGTCGTACGGGCCCGCGGGCATCGGGGCGGGCTCCTGCGCGGCCGACTCAGGGGCTTCCGCCTCCTGGTCGACCACGATGCCGGTGAGTCCGAACCGCTCCTCGCCGACCTGGATCAGCTGATCCAGCGTCTGACGGATCTGGGACTCGGGCGCCGCGCCCTGGAAGAGCGGGAGCGCCTGCCCGGCGACGACGGCGAAGACCGCCGGGATGCCCTGGATGCCGAACTGCTGCATCAGCATCTGGTTGGCGTCGACATCGACCTTGGCCAGCACGAACCGGCCGTTGTACTCATGGGCCAGCCGCTCGAGGAGCGGCCCCAACTGCTTGCAGGGCTCACACCACTCGGCCCAGAAGTCGATGACGACCGGGACTTCGGCGGAGCGCTGCAGAACGTCGCTCTCGAAGCCCGCCTCATCGACGTCGAACACGAGGGAGGAAGGGGGTACGGCGGCGGGACCACCCTGCCGGGCGGTCTCGGCACGGGCCTGCTCCGCCTTCACCTTGGCCTCACCGGCCGCCTTCACCGCGGCGAGGTCGACGACGCCGCTCATGGACATGTTCCTAGGCTGCATACGTACATCCTCCCCCCTTGGCGCACCGATCCGGCAAGCGATGGACGAACCGCGCCCGTCCGCACCCCCCGCCGGTGTGCGAGGTGTACGGACGGACACGGCCCGAGGGCCCCTGAAAGGCCCGGTTCGGCACCCGGTCCCCACCCGGCGCCTGTGGTTGTTGTTCGCTCGTGGCGTCACGACGGCTGACCGTCGTCCTTACGCTACGACCCGTAGCGTAACTGGCCCCCACCCCTGATGCACAGGAGTGTCCGGTGATCTGTCTCACGGTGAACGGGGCCGGTCGCTTCTAGCTACTGGCGGGTATGGTCACGGCATGCTGAGCCGCAGCCACCCCAAACCCGCACGAACGGGACGTCCGCGCAATGCCGCGGCCGATGAGGCGATCCTTGAGGCGACCAGAGCCTCGCTGGTCGACCTCGGCTGGTCGAAACTGACGATGGGTGATGTGGCGACGCGGGCCGGGGTCGCCAAGACCACGCTGTACCGGCGCTGGGCGGGCAAGAACGAGCTGGTCGTGGACGCGGTCGCGGTCCTCTTCGACGAGCTGGAGCTGCCCGATCTGGGCAGCCTGTCCGCCGATGTGCAGGCGGTGGTGCTGCAGTTCGCCGCGCTGCTGGAGCGGCCGGAGACCCAGACCGCGCTGATGGCGGTGGTCGCGGAGTCGACCCGCGACGAGGCGCTGCGGACCAGGATCCGCGACTCGATCGTGGACCGGCAGAAGCGCCTCGTCCTCCAGGGCCGGCAACGGGCCCAGGAACGCGGCGAGTTGCCCGTGGAGCAGGACGATGCCACGGCTGCCCTGACCGCGGATCTGATCTTCGATGTGATCGCCGGCGCGGTGGTGCACCGGGCACTGGTGAGCGCCGAGCCCGTCGATGCCGACTGGGCCCGGCGCTTCACCCTGCTGCTCCTCGCGGGGCTGGGTGCGGCCGCCGCGGGATAGCGGTTCCCGGACTACTTCTGCCAGGCACAACTGCCCAGCGTGGCCTTGCCGGCGGAGACCAGCCGGTCCGCCCGCTCCGGCGCCATCAGCGCGGTGTGGTCGCTGTGGCAGACCACGGTCCGGTCCCCGTGTCCGGCCAGGTCCACCAGGATCTGGTCCCAGTGGCGGTACTGGACGTCATGGGCGGAGTCGGCGTACGTACGGACCACCGGCTTGACCGGCAGCGCCTCGCGCCAGGTGGCGAGGGTGGCCGGCGGCACGGTGGTGTCCTTGTCACCGCCGTACAGGTAGACGGGCGCCTTCAGCTTCGACAGGTCGGGGCCGGGGCGCTCGCAGTAGAGCTTCTGCTCGTGCACCTGCGGGGCCGGATCGGACTTCTGGCCGCGCTGGTTGTACGTACGGGCCCCCTCCTCGTACGCGGTGTCGGCGAAGCCCGGGATGGACTTGACGGCACTGTCGTCGGGGAACGCCCACCAGGAGCGCGGGTCGGCGATCGAGTCCTTGACCGCGTCGGCGAGCGCGTCGTCGCTCAGACCGCAGTACGCGGCCTTCTCGCCGTACGGCGGGAGCGCGGCGGCCAGATGGAGGGCCTTGACGCGGTCCGGGGCACGGGCGGCGAGCTCGGCGGCGTACGGGCCGCCGCCGGAGATCGCGATCACCGAGACCTTCTTGACGCCGATCCGGTCCAGGACCTCCAGGGCGTCCTTCGCGAAGTCGGCCTTGCCCAGGGACGGGTCGTACTCCGTGTCACCGAAGCCGTTGCGCTCCACGGAGATCAGCCGGAGGCCGAACGACTCCCGGGTGGAGCGGAAGAAGTCCGTCATGTGCGCGGCCCGCGCGCTGGTTCCGGTGCCGCCGATGTAGAGGACCGGGGTGCCGCCCCGGCGCCCCTCGTCGATGTAGTGCGCGGTCCGGCCGGTGGAGAGCTTCGCCGCCTTCACGTCCGGGCCGAGCGAGTCGAAGGTGTCCTGCACCCTCGGCTTCGGTGCCGGTGCGGCGCTGACCGCCGGCACACCGCTGACCAGCAGCGTTCCGAGTACGGCCAGTGCGGCGCCGGCGGCCGCGGTGATTCTCCCGGACAGTCTCACGGTGTTCCTCCAGGGGGTACGAGTATCGCGGCTGCGCCTACCCGCACCCCTGGAGGTGACACCTGTAACTACCAACTGTCCGTCAGAAGCCGGGCGGCTCCGTGTAGGTGCCCCACTCCTCGCGCAGCACCCCGCAGATCTCACCGAGGGTCGCCTCGGCCCGTACGGCGTCCAGCATCGGGACGATCATGTTGGAGCCGTCGCGGGCGGCGGCCAGCATCGCGTCCAGCGCGGCGCCCACCCGGGCGTCGTCGCGGCCGTTCTTGCGGCCGGCGAGCTCGCTGACCTGGTCGCGCTCGACCTCGTGGCTGACGCGCAGAATCTCCAGGTCGCCGGTGACCGAGCCGTGGGCGACGTTGACGCCGACGACCCGCTTGTCGCCCTTCTCCAGGGACTGCTGGTAGCGGAAGGCGGACTCGGCGATCTCGCCGGTGAACCAGCCGTCCTCGATGCCGCGCAGGATGCCGGAGGTCATCGGGCCGATCGGGTGCTGCCCGTCCGGGTGGGCCCGGGTGCCGCGCTCCCTGATCTGCTCGAAGATCTTCTCGGCGTCCGCCTCGATCCGGTCGGTGAGCTGCTCCACGTACCAGGAACCGCCCAGCGGGTCGGCGACGTTGGCGACGCCGGTCTCCTCCATCAGCACCTGCTGGGTGCGCAGGGCGATCTCCGCGGCCTGCTCGGAGGGGAGCGCGAGGGTCTCGTCGAGGGCGTTGGTGTGCAGGGAGTTGGTGCCTCCCAGAACGGCGGAGAGCGCCTCGACGGCCGTCCGTACGACGTTGTTGTACGGCTGCTGGGCGGTGAGCGAGACCCCGGCGGTCTGGGTGTGGAAGCGGAGCCACTGCGCCTTGTCGGTCTTCGCGCCGTACGTCTCCTTCATCCAGCGGGCCCAGATCCGGCGGGCCGCACGGAACTTGGCGATCTCCTCGAAGAAGTCGAGGTGGGCGTCGAAGAAGAAGGAGAGGCCGGAGGCGAAGGCGTCGACGTCGAGCCCGCGGGAGAGACCGAGCTCGACGTAGCCGAAGCCGTCGGCGAGGGTGTACGCCAGCTCCTGCGCGGCCGTGGCTCCGGCCTCGCGGATGTGGTAGCCGGAGACGGAGAGCGGCTTGTAGGCGGGGATGTCGCGGGCGCAGTGCTCCATCAGGTCGCCGATGAGGCGCAGGTGGGGCTCGGGCTGGAAGAGCCACTCCTTCTGCGCGATGTACTCCTTGAAGATGTCCGTCTGGAGCGTGCCGTTGAGCACGGCCGGGTCGATGCCCTGGCGCTCGGCGGCGACCAGGTACATGCAGAAGACGGGCACGGCGGGACCGCTGATCGTCATCGACGTCGTGACGTCACCGAGCGGGATGCCGCTGAAGAGGACCTCCATGTCGGCCGCGGAGTCGATGGCCACTCCGCAGTGGCCGACCTCGCCGAGCGCGCGGGGGTCGTCCGAGTCGCGTCCCATCAGGGTCGGCATGTCGAAGGCGACACTGAGCCCGCCGCCGCCGGCGGCCAGGATCATCTTGTAGCGCTCGTTGGTCTGCTCGGCGTTGCCGAAGCCGGCGAACTGGCGGATGGTCCAGGTGCGGCCGCGGTAGCCGGTCGGGTGGAGCCCCCGGGTGAAGGGGTACTCGCCGGGCCAGCCGATCCGCTCGAAGCCCTCGTACGAGTCCCCGGGCCGGGGACCGTACGCGGGCTCGACCGGATCCCCGGAGAGTGTGGTGAAGTCCGCGTCACGCTTGCGGGCCTTGTCGTAACGGGCCTGCCAGCGTTGGCGGCCTTCCTCGATCGCGTCAGCGTCCATGCGTACAAATTTACTAGGACGTCCTAGTAAATGTCGATGCCAAACCGCCCGGCGCTTTCGCACGGGGCGGTTCGGCCGGACTCCGTCAGGCCTTCGCGGGGACCGGGGCGGCGTCCGTGAGCAGCGGCTCGACCTCGCGGACGACCTTGCGCTCGACGAAGAACGCGGCCGTCGGAATCGTGCCCGCGATCAGCACCCAGAGCAGCTTGCCCATCGGCCACTTCGCCTTGGATCCGAGATCGAAGGCGAAGATCAGGTAGATGATGTAGAGCACGCCGTGGATCTGCGAGACGACGAGCGTCAGGCCCTCGCCGGTGTCGAAGCCGTACTTGAAGATCATGCAGGTGCAGAGCACCAGCAACATGACGGCGGTGACGTAAGCCATCACCCGGTACCGGGTCAGCACGCTGCGTTTCATGCCATCGAGCCTAACCGGACACCCGGGGCGATCTTGCAGCGGGCCGGGGCCCCGAATCCGGACCCCGCCCCCCTTACATCTCCTCGAAGTCCTGGGCGGCGATCCGCAGCGGGCGCAGCAGCGCGAAGATCTCGCCGCACTCCTCGGCGTCGTACGTCCCGAGCCCGAACTCCATCGCGACCAGGTCATCGGTGGCGGCCTCGACGACCTCGCGGCCCTTGTCCGTGATGGAGGCGAGCGTGCCCCGGCCGTCGTTCGGATTGGGGCGCTTGTCGACCAGGCCGGAGCGCACCAGCCGGTCCACGGTGTTCGTGACGGAGGTGGGATGCACCATCAGCCGCTCGCCGATCTTGGACATCGGCAGCTCACCGGCCTTGGAGAAGGTGAGCAGGACCAGCGCCTCGTACCGCGCGAAGGTCAGTCCGTAGGGTTTGACGACCGCGTCGACCTCCGCGAGCAGGATCTGGTGGGCCCGCATGATCGAGGTGATCGCACCCATGGAGGGCACCGGGCCCCAGCGCTGCTGCCAGAGTTCGTCGGCGCGGGCGATGGGATCGAAGGGGAGACTGAGCGGCTTCGGCACGGCATCGACCTTACCCATTGGCCACATGCCGGTCCGCTCCGTCTCGAACTTCGGTCCGAATACGAGAAGCGGGCTCGGTTCTGCGGACCTCCGCGACGAGCAGCAGCAGGCAGAGCGTGCCCACCGCCCCGGCCCCCGCGACCACCTGATGCACCGGGAAGAACTCGGCGGCCAGGCCGGCCAGCGCCATGCCCGCGCCCTGGAGCGTCATCAGTCCGGCGGTGAGCAGGGTCATGGCCCGGCCGCGCAGCTCGTCCGGGACGGCCTCGACGAACCACTGGTCGAGGCCGATGACGTACGCCGACCCCACACCGGCCAGCACCAGCGCACCTGCGCTCAGCACGACGCCGGGCCGCAGCCCGTACAGCAGCAACGGCAGCAGCCCCGCCGCGGCGACCGGCAGCACGATCAGGGAGCGGACGCGCGGGCTCAGCGCGGCGCCCGCGTACAGCTCGGCGGCGATGTGGCCGACCGGCATCGCGCACATCAGCAGCCCGAGCGCGGCGGTGCCCGCGCCGATCTCGTCGGCGTACGGCGCGGCCAGCTTACGGCGCGGCCAGCGCCTCCGGGGCGACGACGAACACCGGAGGCAGCCAGAAGAGCAGCAGCAGGGCACGCATCCGGCGGTCGTCGAGGACCAGCCGGGCACCGGCGAGTGACTCCCTGAGCAGGGTGGCGCCCCGCCCGCCGCCGGTCCGGGCGGGCCGGTCCCCGGTACCGAGGCGGAGCAGGGTGGCCGAGCAGAGGAAGGTGACGACGGTGATGGTGATCGCGCCGCGCGGGGAGACCACCGCCAGCAGCAGCCCGCCCACGCCGAAACCAACGAGCTGCGCGCTCTGCGAGACGATCCGCAGCAGCGAGCGGCCCAGTACGTACAGGTCGTCCTCGCCGAGGATGTCGGTGAGCGCGGCCATCCTGGTGCCGGTGAAGACGGGCGACACCGCGGCCACCAGGCAGCGCAGCACGAGCAGTCCGGCCACGGGGGTGCCCGGCAGCACCATCACGGCGACGCAGCCGGCGCAGATCAGGTCGCAGGTGACCAGGACCCGGCGGGCGGGGTAGCGGTCGGCGATCCCGCTGAAGAGGGTGCCGCCGACGAGGTACGGCAGCATGCCGAGCGCGAAGGTGAGGGCGCTGAGCAGCGGCGATCCGGTCAGGTCGTACACGAGGACGGTGAGCGCGAGTTCACTGACGACGACGCCGAGGAGCGAGAGCAGATGCGCGGCGAAGACGGCGCGGAACTCCCGCACGGCGAAGACCGCCCCGTAGCCGCGTGGGCCGCCCGTCGTCACGGGTGCGTCCGGCGCCCGGAGCGCGGGCGGTTCGCTCGGGTCGGGGGGACCGGCGCGCTCCGGGTGCGGCACCGGGAGAGGGGCCGGTCCGGTGCGGGTGGTGCCCGTGGGGCGCGGAACGGGCGGCAGGACCCGGTGCGGGGTCTGCCGGTCCCGGGGTGGTTCCGGTGCGTCGCGGGGGCCGCCCGTCAGGGGATCGGCGTCTCTCGGCATGGGAGCAGCCTGCGGGGCGCGAGGCCGCTTCCGTAGACTTTCGGCCCCAGCCGAATCTTCCCGAGGCCGCGCATGCCCGTCCAGCTGCATTTCGACGAGACCGATCTGCTGCGCTGCCGCTTCGCGGTCTCACCGCTCTGGGAGACACAGGCCGCCGTGCGGGTGCTGGGGCGGCCCGAACGGCAGGGGTATCACCTGCCGTGGCTGCGCAGGATCCGGGACGGGGCCGCCGGGCTGTCCCTGGAGCCGTTGTGGCTGCTGATGCGGGAGGGCGGCCACAGTCCCGACTTCTTCTGCCCGCCGCCGATCGGGCCGCTCGCCACGTTCGAGGAGGAGATCGCGGGGGTGCGGGCGGTCGATCCGGCGCTGGCCCGGGAGGACATGGTGGCTGCGCTGGCCGACCGGCCCGGAGTGATGGACTCCGCTGCCGGGCGGGCCCTGCTGGCCGATCCCGCCCGGACGGTGCAGGAGCTGGCCGACCTGCTGGAGCGGGCCTGGCGGGTGCTGATCGAGCCGCACTGGCCCCGGCTTCGGGCCCTTCTGGAAGCGGACGTGGCCTTCCACTCCCGTCGGCTGGCCGCAGTCGGCTTCGAGCGGCTGCTCGGCGAGCTCAGCCCGCAGCTGAGCTGGGCGGACTCGACGCTCACCATCGCGCCCACACGCGCCCGCCACTCCCGGGTGCTGGGCGGGCAGGGTCTCGTCCTCATGCCGTCCGTCTTCGCCTGGCCGGACGCCGTCGGCGGTTTCGAAGACCCCTGGCAGCCCGCGGTCATCTACCCGGCCCGCGGCATCGGCGGGCTGTGGACGGAGCCGGGCGGCAGCACACCACACGTGCTCGCGCGGCTGCTGGGCCGGGCCAGGGCCGATGTGCTGTGCGCCTTGGACGAGCCGGCCGGCACCGGCGCGCTCGCCCGCCGGCTGGGCCTTGCGCAGTCCTCCATGTCCGCGCACCTCTCGGTGCTGCGGGCCGCGGGGCTGCTGACGTCGCACCGCTACGGCCACCAGGTGCTGTACGAGCGGACGCCGCTCGGGATCGCCCTGGCCGTCGTGCCCCGGCACGACACTCCGCAGTGACCGGCGGCCCCGGGCCGGGTCACAGACCGAGCGTGCTGAGGCGCTCCTCGTAACGGATGGTGAGGTCCTCGGCCTCCTCGGCCGCCGCGGACGGGTTGTCCCACATGCTGCTCAGCTCGGACCGTACGGCGTCGGGCAGCGCCCGGTAGCGCTCGGTCCAGGTGTCCGCGCCCGGAATCCAGTAGCCGACGACCTTGAAGCGCTCGGCGGGCAGCTTCAGCTCCTTGCGCAGATAGCGGCGTACGTCGCGCAGGGCGTTCGTCTGGCCGGCGACCCACACATAGCCGCCGGTCAGGTCCGTGCCGGGCGGGATCGCGGCGGCGACCAGCTCGGCCAGCCGGCTGGGACCGTGGCCGTTGCCGCCGTGCGTCCGGGCCACCCGGACACCGGGCCGGTCCGGGAGCGGCGGGACGCAGGACGGGTCGGGGACTTCGAGCACGGCCCGGGTCGCGACGCCGTCCGGGGTGCCCTCGATGAGGCGTCCGACGGCGGGCAGACCGCTCAGGTCGGAGACCAGGACCTGCCAGCCGAGGTCGGCCGGGGGGCTGTAGAGGCCGGTGGGCGAGTTGAGGCCGATCACGTCGCCGGGGCGGGCGGCGGCGGCCCAGCCGGACGCGGTCCCGTGACCGTGCAGCACGAAGTCGATGTCGATCTCACCGTCCTCCGGCCGGGCGGCCCGGACGGTGTACGTGCGCACGGGCGCCTCGGGCCGCCCTTCGGGAGTCACCCAGCCGCCGTTGTCCGTCGAGTCGGGCAGGGAGACGTCGGTGCGGTCCGGGCCGTGCGGGAAGAACAGCCGGACGTATTCGTCGCCGACGCCCGTGGAGCGGAACGCGGCGAGGCCCTCGCCGTGGAAGGTGATGCGGGCCATGGACGAGGTGAGCAGCCGGACGCGGGCCACCACGGCGCGGTGAATGGTCATGGGTGCTGCTCCTTCGTGTGCGGTTCGAGTGCGGACGAGGGCGCTGTCCGCGTCGCACTCCGGTTCCGGGCGGCATGCCACGGCCGCACCCGTACATCCCCGGGTGACGCGCCCGGGGGCTCGCCGCAGCATGGACTTAGGTTAGCCTAACCAGCCCAGCAGGACGCCCCCGCCTCCCGGTGGATTCCGGAGGACGGGGGCGTCGCGAGCGGGTGCGTGTCAGTCGGCGAGGTACCGCTCGACCGTCTCGACCTTGGAGTTCAGACCGTCGGTCACGCCGGGGCGGATGTCGGCCTTCAGGACGAGGGAGACCCGTCCGGAGCGCGCCTCGACGGCGGCGACGGCGCGCTTGACGACGTCCATGACCTCGTCCCACTCCCCCTCGATGGAGGTGAACATGGCGTCCGTGCGGTTGGGCAGTCCGGACTCGCGGACCACCCGGACCGCGTCGGCGACGTACTCGCCGACGTCCTCGCCGACACCCAGCGGGCTGACCGAGAAGGCGACGATCATGCGCTGACCGTTCCTTCCCGGCGGGCGCGGGCGGCGATGACGCCGTCGGCCTCGTAGCGCTTGAGCACCTTGTCGCCGTACAGGCCGCCGAACGGCAGCACGCAGAGCAGGAAGAAGAACGCGACGCGCTTGAGCGGCCACTTGGTCTTGTTCCAGACGTCCAGCAGCAGGACGACGTAGATCACGAAGAGCACGCCGTGCAGCATGCCGAGCGGCATCATCAGGAAGTCGATGTCCGAGATCCGGCTCAGCACCGAGCCGAAGAGGATCAGCGCCGGGAAGGAGAGCGCCTCGGGAATCGAGATGAGGCGCAGCCGGTGCAGGGCGGTAGCGGTCTTGATGTCCACGGGGGCACCTTCGGTGGGAGGACGGTGACGGCTTGTGAACGCGGGCACAAGCGGCACCATTGTGGCACCGGCCCCGGCCGGACCGACTGGCGGGGGCCGTTTCGCGCCCTTCGGGCACTCCTTGTCCCCAATCGCCTTACGGCTTCGTTTTCCGGCGGCTACCGTCACACCGTGGCAATGTTCCGACTCCAAGGCAGCAAGACGCTCGCCGTCGACCTGACCGGCGACGCCGTCAAGGCCAAGAACGGCTCGATGGTCGCGTACGACGGACGGATGGCGTTCAAGAAGATGACCGGCGGCGGTGACGGCCTGCGCGGCATGGTGACCCGCCGGCTGACCGGTGAGCAGATGGCCGTGATGGAGGTGAAAGGGCAGGGCACCTGTTTCTTCGCCGACCGGGCGAGCGAGATCAGCCTCGTCTCGCTGCGCGGCGAGAAGCTGTACGTCGAGGCGAGCAATCTGCTCTGCACCGACGCCGGGCTGCGCACCGGCACCACGTTCACCGGGATGCGCGGCAGTGCGGCGGGCAACGGCCTGTTCACCACCACCGTCGAGGGAACCGGCCAGGCGGCGATCATGTCGGACGGCTCGGCCGTGGCGCTGCGGGTCTCCGCCCAGTACCCGCTCTTCGTGGACCCGGGCGCCTACATCGCCCACCAGGGCAACCTCCAGCAGCACTTCCAGTCCGGGGTGAACTTCCGGACCCTGATGGGCGAGGGATCGGGCGAGTCCTTCCAGATCCGCTTCGAGGGCGAGGGTCTCGTCTACGTCCAGCCCAGCGAGCGGAACACGATCGGGGGCAACGTCTGATGCCGTTCCGCGAGATCAACTCGAAGATGGTCGAGGCGACCGTGGTCCCGGGCCAGAAGATGTTCAGCCAGCGCGGCGCGATGCTGGCCTACCGCGGCGAGGTGTCGTTCACCCCGAACATCCAGGGCGGTCAGGGCGGGGTGATGTCGATGATCGGCCGCCGGATGGCGAACGAGGCGACGCCGCTGATGACGGTCGAGGGGAACGGGACCGTGATGTTCGGTCACGGCGGCCACCACATCCAGGTGATCAACCTGGCCGGCGACACCCTCTATGTGGAGGCGGACCGGCTGCTCGCCTTCGACGGGGCACTCCAGCAGGGCACGATGTTCATGGGCTCGCAGGGCGGGGTGATGGGCATGGTGCGCGGCCAGGTCACCGGGCAGGGCCTGTTCACCACGACGCTCAAGGGGCACGGCGCGGTGGCGGTGATGGCGCACGGCGGGGTGATCGAGCTGCCGATCGCGCCGGGCCGCGATGTGCATGTGGATCCGCAGGCGTACGTCGCCCACCACGGCGACGTGCGCAACAAGCTCTCCACCGCGCTCGGCTGGCGCGAGATGGTGGGACGCGGCTCGGGCGAGGGGTTCCAGCTGGAGCTCAGCGGCAGTGGTGCGGTGTACGTCCAGGCGTCGGAGGAGAAGCTTTGAGCACGCCCGTGGTCTTCGATCCGATGTCGCTTCCGTCGGACGACAACGTCAACGCGTACACCTTCTGTGTGGAGCTCAAGGGGAGCCAGTGGTTCCTGCAGAAGGGCAAGATGATCGCCTATTACGGGCGGATCGGGTTCGACGGCATCGGGCACGGCCGCTTCGAGGGGCTGGTCCGCACGAGCTTCCACTCGCCGCTGCACGCGAGCGACTGGGTGGTGGCCGAGGGCAGCGGGAAGATGCTGCTCGCCGACCGGGCCTTCGATGTGAACTCCTACGACCTGGACGACGGGAACCTCACGATCCGGTCCGGCAACCTGCTCGCCTACCAGCCGACGCTGGCGCTGAAGCAGTCGATCGTGCCGGGGTTCCTGACGCTGATCGGCACCGGGAAGTTCGTCGCCGCTTCCAACGGTCCGGTGGTCTTCATGGAGCCGCCGCTGCGGGTCGATCCGCAGGCCCTGGTGGGCTGGGCGGACTGCCCCTCACCCTGCCACCACTACGACCACGGCTACATGGCCGGCGTGATGGGGGGCCTGCGGGCGCTCACCGGGATCGGCGGCGCCTCGGGCGAGGAGCACCAGTTCGAGTTCGTGGGCGCGGGGACGGTGCTGCTCCAGTCCACCGAGGTGCTCATGGCCGACCTGTCGAGGGGGGCGGTGCCGCAGCAGCCGGGCGTTCCGGGCGGCGCCGGTCAACCTTGATCCACCTCCCGCACCCCCGGCCGGCCGGGGGATCTCCAGGGGCGCTTCGGACGGTGAACGGTAGTCTGCGCGGTGTGACGCGATGCGTCCGCACCGTCCTGTCGGGCGCGTGCCGAGCGTCACACCAACCCACTTCGTCCGGATTTCAACTTCTTAGGTAGAATCCATATATGGAGACCGAGACGGCCACCCGCTGGCTGAGCGACGCGGAGCAGTGCGCCTGGCGCACCCACCTGGATGTCGGCAGACTGCTGACGCACCAACTGGAGAAGGACCTCCAGCCGTTCGGCCTGACCATGAACGACTACGAGATTCTCGTCAACCTCTCGGAGTCGGACGGCCAGCGCCTGCGGATGAGCGATCTGGCCGCTGCCACCCTGCAGTCCAAGAGCAGGCTCTCGCACCAGATCACCCGCATGGAGAGTGCGGGCCTGGTCCGCCGGGAGAACTGCGAGTCGGACCGGCGCGGGCTGTACGCGGTCCTCACCGAGGCCGGTGCGGAGACCATGCGCAAGGTGGCGCCGCACCACGTGGCGTCGGTGCGCAAGCACTTCATGGACCTGCTGACGCCCCAGGCGCTGGAGCAGCTGCACGCGGCCCTGGCCCCGGTCGCCGACCATCTGCGCGGGCAGCGCGGCTGACCCGGGCCCCGCACACCGGGGCGGCGCTCAACGGGAGCCCGGCAGCCACAGCTCGAACCGGGCACCGCGCTCCCCCGCCCCGGTCACGGTCAGCCTGCCCCCGTGCCGGCCGGCCACATCACGGGCGAGGGCGAGGCCCAGACCGGCCCCGCCCTCGTCCCGGGTGCGGGCGTCGTCCAGGCGCACGAAGCGTTCGAAGATCCGCTCGCGCTCGGTCTCCGGCACCCCGGCTCCGTCGTCGGTGACCGCGACCACCGCACCCCCGTGTTCCGCGCGGACCTCGACGGCCACCGCACCCTCCGCATGACGCTCGGCGTTGTCCAGGAGATTGCCGATCACCCGGGCCAGCTGCCCGCGCGAACCGGTCACCTCGAACCCGCCCGCCTCCGGCACGGACACCGTCACCGGGATCCGGTCCCCGGTGCGCTGCGAGACCTCTTCGTGGACCAGTGCGCCGAGGTCCAGCCGCGCGTTCCCGGGCCGCTCCCCCGCGTCAAGCCGGGCCAGCAGCAGCAGATCGGCCGCCAGCGCCTGGAGCCGTACGGTGTCGGCGACCGCGCCCGCCACGTCCAGCAGCTCCGGGTGCGCGGCACCCACCTCCAGCTGGGTGCGGAGTGAGGCGATCGGGCTGCGCAGTTCGTGCGAGGCGTCCGCGACGAAGCTCCGCTGACGGCCGACCGAGGCCTCCAGGGCGGTGAGCGTCTCGTTGGTGGTACGCGCCAGCCGGGCGATCTCGTCGCGCGAGGCGGGCTCGGGCACCCGCCTGCTCAGATCCTCGGACGCGGTGATCGCCGCCATCTCGCGCCGGATGCCCTCGACCGGCCGCAGCGCCCGCCGGGTCACCAGCCAGGTCACCCCGGCGACGACGAGCAGCACCACGGGCAGTCCGGCCAGCATCGCGCCGCGCACGCTCGCGACGGCCCGCTGCTCCGCGGCGAGCGGGGCGCCCGCGTGGACGGTCAGGGTCAGCCCGTTGCGCTGCGTGGCCTCGACGGAGGCGAACCGGTAGTCGGCACCGTCACCGTCGACCGTGGCCGTGCCGTTGTCGAAGTCCGGTTCGTCGGTGGAGACTTCGCCGCGGCCGGGGTCGGCGGTCCCGTTGTCGTCATCGTCGTCGTCGCGGTCGTCGTCCGCGCGGCCGTCGTCGTCGCCCGCCGCCGAGGAAGCGGCCGAAGGCTGCGGGGTGACCCGGTCCGTGCCGGTCCCGGAGATCGCGTCCAGGTCCTCGGATACCGCGACCACCCGCCCGTCCTCGTCGGTCACCTGGACGGGATGGTCCTCCTCGTCGCCCATCTCCAGCTTGTCGTACGGGACGTCGAGAGCCAGCTGCCCGGCGATCTCCCGGGCGGCCACCTCGGCCTGGAGGCCCGCCTGGTCGGTCAGGTTGGCGCGCAGGACCAACAGGGCGGCGAACCCGGCGGCGACGACCGCGAGGGCGACCACCACCGTGGCACCGAGCGCCGCCCTGGCCCGTACGGATCTCACAGCGCCTCCAGCCGGTAACCGGCGCCGCGCACGGTACGGATGGCAGCCGCGCCCAGCTTGCGGCGCAGGGCGCTCACGTACACCTCGACGATGTTCGGGTCGCCGTCGTAGGCGAAGTCCCAGACGTGCTCCAGGATCTCCGCCTTGCTCACCACCTGGCCGGCCCGCAGCGCGAGCTGTTCGAGCACCGCGAACTCCTTCGTGGTGAGGGCGATCTCGGCCTCGCCGAGGTGGACGCGGCGGGCGGCGGTGTCCATCCGCAGCGAGCCGACGGTGACCACCGGCGCGGGCGAGCCGCCCCTGCGGCGCAGCAGCGCCCGGACCCGGGCCACCAGGACCACGTAGCTGAACGGCTTGGTCAGGTAGTCGTCGGCGCCGGTGTCGAGCCCCTCCGCCTCGTCGTACTCCCCGTCCTTCGCCGTCAGCATCAGGATGGGCACCTCGTGACCGGCGGCGCGCAGGGCCGCGCAGACCCGGTAGCCGTTCATCCCCGGCAGCATGATGTCGAGGACGACGAGGTCGTACGCACCGTCGGACGCCCGGTGCAGCCCTTCGAGCCCGTCGTGCACGACGTCCACGGCGAATCCCTCGGCGGTGAGCCCCCGGGCCAGGGAGATCGCCAGCCGCTTCTCGTCCTCCACGATCAACAGGCGCATGCGCACAGCCTCGCAAACCGAAGCTGAAGACGGCTTCAGGTGGCTTCAGGCTGCGTTCAGCATCCCCCCGGCAGTGTGGACGCATCGCAACCGGCACCCGATCGGGGAGGAACCCTCATGAAGCGAAAGATCGTCATCGCCGCCGTCACCGCAGCCGTGCTCGTCGGCGGCGGAGCCGCCACAGCCGTCGCCCTCTCGGGCGGCGACGGCGACAGCAGCGCCCCCCGCACCGCCGCCGGAAGCGGCACCTCGGGCCGCAGTGGGACGGGCAACGGAACGGCGGGCAGCGAAGGCACCGCCCGGATCGCGGTCGGCGACGCGGTGAAGGCCGCCGTCGGGGCCGTCCCGGGCACGGTGACCGAGGCCGAGCTGGACGACGAGGACGGCCGGGTCGTCTGGGAGCTCGATGTGTACGGCTCCGACAAGGCCTGGCACGACGTGACGGTGGACCCGGGCAGCGGCAAGGTGCTCGGGTCGCGCATCGACCGGGACGACGACCGCGACCGACACGCGCCCCGGACGACGGCCGTCACGCTCGACGAGGCGGTCCGCGCCGCCCTGGGCCCGGCCCCGGGAACGGTCACGTCGATCGAGCTGGAGGACCACGACGGCCGCAGCGGCCGGGCCGTGCACTGGGAGGTGGACGTCCACGGCAAGGACGGCGGGAAGCACGAGCTGTACGTCGACGCGAGGACGGCCCAGGTCACGGTGGACCGGTCGGACGACGGCCACGGGGACGACGGGGACGACGACTGAGTGCGGCCGCCCCGCCCGGTGACCGGCTCGCTGCCGGCCACCGGGGCGTGGCGCGCCACGCCCCCTTCCCTCCGTCCCGGCACGGCCCGCACGCCGTAGCTGGACGGAGGGAAAGAAGCGGTCAGGCCTCCCCGGTGAGTCCTGCCACCAGTTCGTCCGCCGCCGCGTACGGGTCGAGCCGGCCCGCCACGATGCGTTCGGCGAGCGCGCCGAGACGGCGGTCGCCGTGCAGGTTCCCGATGCGTTCGCGGAGCCGGGTGACGGCGATCGTCTCGACCTCGCGGGCGGCGCGGGACGCGCGCCGCTCGTCGAGCACGCCGTGCTCCTCCATCCACGCCCGGTGCTTCTCCAGCGCCTCGACGACCTCGTCGATGCCCTCGCCGCGGGCGGCGACCGTCTTCACGATCGGCGGCCGCCAGTCGCCCGCTCCGCGGGACTCCCCGAGGCCCAGCATGTGGTTGAGCTCGCGGGCGGTGGCGTCCGCACCGTCCCGGTCGGCCTTGTTGACCACGTACACGTCGCCGATCTCCAGGATTCCGGCCTTGGCCGCCTGGATGCCGTCGCCCATTCCGGGAGCGAGCAGGACGACGGAGGTGTCGGCCTGGGAGGCGATCTCCACCTCCGACTGACCGACACCCACCGTCTCCACCAGGATCACGTCGCAGCCCGCCGCGTCCAGCACCCGGATCGCCTGCGGGGCCGACCAGGCGAGACCGCCCAGATGCCCGCGCGTGGCCATGGAGCGGATGTAGACCCCCGGATCGGAGGCGTGGTCCGACATCCGGACCCGGTCGCCCAGCAGCGCGCCGCCGGAGAACGGTGAGGACGGGTCGACGGCGAGCACGGCGACCCGCTTGCCCTGCCGCCGGTAGGCGGAGACGAGCGCCGATGTCGATGTCGACTTGCCGACACCCGGCGATCCGGTCAGGCCGACGACATACGCGTTGCCCGCCAGCGGTGCCAGCGCCGCCATCACCTCACGCAGCTGCGGCGACGCCCCCTCCACCAGGGAGATGAGCCGGGCCACGGCCCGGGGCCTGCCCTCACGGGCCTGCTCCACCAGGGTGGGGACGTCCACCATCACCGCTCCGTTTCCTCGCTCGCTCGCTGCGTGTTCCGCGTACTGCCTGCTACTTGCCCGGAACGCGCAGGATCAGTGCATCGCCCTGGCCGCCGCCGCCGCACAGCGCCGCAGCCCCGGTGCCGCCGCCGCGCCGCTTGAGCTCCAGCGCCAGGTGCAGCACCACACGGGCGCCGGACATCCCGATCGGGTGACCGAGCGCGATGGCACCGCCGTTGACGTTGACCTTGTCAGAGGTGACGCCGAGGTCCTTCATGGACTGGACCGCGACGGCCGCGAAGGCCTCGTTGATCTCGATGAGGTCGAGGTCGTCGACGCCGATGCCCTCCTTCTTGAGGGCGTGCCGGATCGCGTTGGACGGCTGGGACTGGAGCGAGTTGTCCGGGCCCGCCACATTGCCGTGGGCGCCGATCTCCGCGATCCAGTCGAGGCCCAGCGCCTCGGCCTTGGCCTTGCTCATGACGACCACCGCGGCGGCGCCGTCGGAGATCTGCGAGGAGGTGCCGGCCGTGATCGTGCCGTCCTTGGCGAAGGCGGGCCGCAGCTTGCCGAGCGACTCGGCGGTCGTCTCGGGGCGGATGCCCTCGTCCTTGGAGAAGAGGACCGGATCGCCCTTGCGCTGCGGGATCTCGACCGGGGTGATCTCGGCCTCGAAGAGACCGTTCTTCTGGGCGGCGGCGGCGCGCTGGTGGGAGCGGGCGCCGATCTCGTCCTGGGCCGCACGGTCCAGGCCGAGGCGGGTGTTGTGCTTCTCGGTGGACTCGCCCATCGGGATGTTCTCGTAGGCGTCGGTCAGGCCGTCGTGCGCCATCGAGTCGAGCATCTCGATCGCGCCGTACTTGTGGCCCTCGCGTGACTTCGGGAGCAGGTGCGGGGCGTTCGTCATGGACTCCTGGCCGCCGGCCACGACGACGTCGAACTCACCTGCGCGGATCAGCTGGTCGGCCAGGGCGATGGCGTCGAGCCCGGAGAGACACACCTTGTTGACGGTGAGCGCCGGGACGCTCAAAGGGATGCCCGCCTTGACGGCAGCCTGCCGTGCGGGGATCTGCCCTGCCCCGGCCTGCAGCACCTGGCCCATGATCACGTACTCGACCTGGTCGCCGCCGATGCCGGCCCGGTCCAGCGCCGCCTTGATGGCGAAGCCTCCGAGGTCGGCCCCGGAGAAGCTCTTCAGTGAGCCGAGGAGGCGGCCCATGGGCGTACGGGCGCCCGCGACGATCACGGAAGTCGTACCGGTCGTTCCTGACATGAGGCACAGCCCCTTGGATTAGAAGTGAACGAGGGTGGGAGGGGCCCGCACATGAGGGGCGGCGTCACAGGGCTGGGCACGCACATCTGCGGCGTTGTCGTCGGTCGGCATGGCTCCGCCATGCCTCCCTCCTCCGCCTTGCAGCTGCACGCACCCAGCCCTGCTCCTTCTTCCACCCCTCATGTGCGGGCCCCTCCGCTTGAATGTACTGAGCGGTACTGCGCCCGTCATCCGGCGGCGGGTGTGATCGCGCGCACGTTGCGTAACCGCCCGTGTAGCGCTGCACTGTTCCCATGCTGACGCGAATCGACCACATCGGGATCGCCTGTTTCGACCTCGACGCCACCGTCGAGTTCTACCGCTCGACCTACGGGTTCGAGGTCTTCCACTCCGAGACCAACGAGGAGCAGGGCGTACGGGAGGCCATGCTCAAGATCAACGAGACGTCGGACGGCGGCGCCTCCTACCTCCAGCTGCTCGAACCGACCCGCGAGGACTCGGCCGTCGGAAAATGGCTGGCCAAGAACGGTGAGGGCGTGCACCACATCGCGTTCGGCACGGCGGACGTGGACGCGGACGCCGCTGACATCCGGGAAAAGGGCGTCAGGGTGCTGTACGACGAGCCCAGGACGGGGTCGATGGGGTCCCGGATCACCTTCCTCCACCCCAAGGACTGCCACGGTGTCCTGACCGAACTGGTCACGTCCCGGACGGAGCACTGACCCTGGATGCGGTCCCCCGGATCCAGCGGGAGCCGGACAACAGCTTCTCAGGGATACCCGGCCCGGTAGAGTGGGCTGTTCCGGGCCGGGGCCGGTCGGGGCCGCGACGCGTCCTCAGCCATTGATCTGTCACCATTCCCCGGGGGACCGTTCGCCGGCGAACGGTACTCGTTTGGAGTTTGCGACCAGGGTTGGGGCCTCCCCTGCTCGATCGAGTTGAGAGCTCGGGGAAGGATGGGACCGCGCAGTGCGGGGCTACGAACGCCAGGAGAGCCACCGAGCTGAAGACGACCATCTCTCGCGGTTCGAGGCCGAGATGGACCGGCTGAAGACCGACCGGGAGAAGGCCGTTCAGCACGCCGAGGACCTCGGTTACCAGGTCGAGGTCTTGCGCGCCAAGCTGCACGAGGCCCGCCGCAGTCTGGCGACCCGTCCCGCCTACGACAGCGCGGACATCGGCTACCAGGCGGAGCAGCTGCTCCGCAATGCCCAGATCCAGGCCGACCAGCTGCGCAACGACGCAGAGCGCGAGCTGCGCGAGGCCCGTGCGCAGACGCAGCGGATCCTGCAGGAGCACGCCGAGCACCAGGCCCGGCTCCAGGCCGAGCTGCACAACGAGGCCGTGCAGCGGCGACAGCGGCTCGACCAGGAGCTGGCGGAGCGCCGTCAGACCGTCGAGTCCCATGTCAACGAGAACGTCGCATGGGCCGAGCAGCTGCGCGCCAGGACCGAGTCCCAGGCCCGCAGGCTGCTGGAGGAGTCGCGGGCCGAGGCCGAGCAGGCGCTGACCGCCGCCCGCGCCGAGGCCGGCCGGCTGGCTGACGAGACCCGGCAGCGGCTCGGTTCCGAGGCGGAGTCCGCCCGGTCCGAAGCCGAGTCCATCCTGCTGCGGGCCCGCAAGGACGCCGAGCGGATGCTGAACGCCGCGTCCAGCCAGGCGCAGGAGGCCACCACCCACGCCGAGCAGCTGCGTACGTCCACGACGGCCGAGACCGAGCAGAGCCGGCAGCAGACCGCCGAGCTGAACCGGACCGCCGAGCAGCGCATGCAGGAGGCCGAGACGCAGCTGCGCGAGGCCCGTGTGGAGGCCGAGAAGGTCCTCTCGGAGGCGAAGGAGGCCGCGGTCAAGCGGCTGGCCGGCGCCGAGTCGCAGAACGAGCAGCGCACCCGTACCGCCAAGTCGGAGATCGCCCGGCTGGTCGGCGAGGCCACCAAGGACTCCGAAGCGCTGAAGGCGGAGGCCGAGCAGGCGCTCGCCGATGCCCGCGCCGAGGCGGACCGGCTCCGTTCCGAGGCTGCCGACGACGCCCGCACCGCCGCAGCCGAGGATGCCGCGGCCCAGCTCGCCAAGGCCGCGCGTGCCGCCGAGGAGGTCCTGACGAAGGCGTCCGACGACGCCAAGTCGACCACCCGCGCGGCGAGCGAGGAGGCCGACCGGATCCGCCGCGAGGCGGAGGCCGAGGCGGACCGGCTGCGCGGCGAGGCGGCCGAGCAGGCCGACCAGCTCAAGGGTGCGGCCAAGGACGACACCAAGGAGTACCGGGCCAAGACGGTCGAGCTGCAGGAGGAGGCGCGCAGGCTGCGCGGCGAGGCCGAGCAGCTGCGTTCCGAAGCGGTCGCCGAGGGCGAGCGGATCCGCGGCGAGGCCCGCCGGGAGGCCGTCCAGCAGATCGAGGAGGGCGCGAAGACCGCCGAGGAGCTGCTGGCCAAGGCCAAGGCGGACGCGGAGGAGCTGCGCGGCGCCGCGGGCACCGAGAGCGAGCGGGTCCGCGGTGAGGCCGCCGAGCGGGCTGCGGCGCTGAAGAAGCAGGCGGACGAGGCCCTGGAGCGGGCCCACGCCGAGGCCGAGCAGCTGCGTGCCGAGGCCGAGGAGCTGGTGGAGGCGACGACGTCCGCGGCCGAGCAGGCCGCGACGGAGCTGCGCGAGGAGACCGAGCGCGCGGTCGCGGCCCGGCAGGCCGAGGCCGCCGACGAGCTGACCCGGCTGCACACGGAGGCCGAGACCAGGGTCACCACGGCCGAGCAGGCGCTGGGCGAGGCGCGCACGGACGCCGAGCGCATCCGGCGCGAGACGAACGAGGAGTCCGAGCGGCTGCGCACCGAGGCCGCCGAGCGGCTGCGCTCGCTCCAGGAGCAGGCCGAGACCGAGGCCCAGCGGCTGCGCGACGAGGCCGCGGCCGACGCCTCGCAGTCCCGTGCCGAGGGCGAGACCGTCGCGGTACGGCTGCGCAGCGAGGCGGCCGCCGAGGCGGAGCGGCTCAAGTCCGAGGCGCAGGAGAGCGCCGACCGGGTCCGTTCGGAGGCCGCTGCCGCGGCGGAGCGGGTGGGCACGGAGGCCGCGGAGGCGCTGGCCGCCGCCCAGGAGGAGGCGAACCGGCGCCGCCGCGAGGCCGAGGAGACCCTCGACGCGGCACGTTCCGAGGCGAATCAGGAGCGCGAGCGGGCCCGCGAGCAGAGCGAGGAGCTCCTCGCCTCCGCCCGCAAGCGGGTCGAGGAGGCACAGGCCGAGGCCCAGCGCCTGGTCGAGGAGGCGGACAGCCGGGCGACCGAGATGGTCTCCGCGGCCGAGCAGACCGCCCAGCAGGTACGGGATTCGGTCAACGGGCTCCAGGAGCAGGCCGAGGCGGAGATCGCCGGGCTGCGCTCCACCGCCGAGCATGTCGCGGAGCGGACGAGGTCCGAGGCGCAGGAGGAGGCGGACCGGGTCCGCGCCGACGCCTACGCCGAGCGGGAGCGGGCCGGCGAGGACGCCGCCAGGATCCGCGCCGTGGCGAAGGAGGAGACCGACGCCGCGGAGACGATGGCCGAGCGGACGGTCTCCGAGGCGATCACGGAGTCGGAGAAGCTGCGGGCCGACGCCGCGGAGTACAGCCAGCGGATGCGCACCGAGGCGTCCGACGCCCTGGCATCGGCCGAGCAGGATGCCTCGCGCAGCCGCGCGGAGGCCCGTGAGGACGCCAACCGGATGCGGTCGGACGCGGCGGTCCAGGCCGACCGTCTGATGACCGAGGCGACCGCTGAGAGCGAACGCGTCGTGACGGAGGCCGCGCAGCAGGCGGCCCGGCTCGGCGACGAGGCCGCGGGCGAGGCGGAGCGGCTGCGGGCGGAGGCGGCGGCCACCGTCGGTTCCGCACAGGAGCACGCGGCCCGCACCCGCGAGGAGGCGGAGCGGCTGCGGGGCGACACCGAGGCGGCGGCCGAACAGATGCGTGCCGAGGCCCGCCAGGAGGCGGACCGGCTGCTCGACGAGGCGCGCGAATCGGCCTCGAAGCGCCGGGCGGACGCCGCAGAGCAGGCCGACCAGCTGATCAACAAGGCCCAGGAGGAGGCGCTGCGCGCCGCCACCGAGGCCGAGGAGCAGGCCGACACCATGGTCGGGGCGGCCCGTAACGAGGCGGTCCGGATCACCTCCGACGCGACCGTCGAGGGCAACTCGCTGGTCGAGCGGGCCCGGACGGACGCGGACGAGCTGCTGGTCGGCGCACGCCGGGACGCCACCGCCATCCGGGAGCGGGCCGAGGAGCTCAGGACCCGCCTGGAGAGCGAGATCGAGGAGCTGCACGACCGTGCCCGGCGGGAGACGTCCGAGCAGATGAAGACGGCCGGCGAGCGCGTCGACAACCTGATGAAGGCGGCGACCGAGCAGCGCGAGGAGGCTGCGGCGAAGGCCAAGGATCTGCTGGCGGACGCCAGTTCGGAGGCGAGCAAGGTCCGGATCGCCGCCGTGAAGCGGGCCGAGTCGCTGCTCAAGGAGGCCGAGCAGAAGAAGGCCAGCCTGGTGCGCGAGGCCGAGAAGCTGCGGTCCGACGCCGAGGCCGAGGCCAAGCGGACGGTGGACGAAGGACAGCGCGAACTCGATGTCCTGGTGCGCCGGCGTGCCGACATCAACACGGAGATCTCCCGTGTCCAGGACGTACTGGAGGCGTTGGAGTCTTTCGAGACCCCCGCGGCGGGCGGTAAGAGCGCCGACGGCGTCAAGGCCGGGGCTGCGGCGGGCACTCGGTCGAGTGGCAAGCCGTCCGATGGGTAGGTCCCTCCCCAGGGGCTTACGCGGTCCGGCGACACCATTCAGCCCTCCGAGTGGCAAGGGCTGTGAGGGTTAGCCACTCAAAAGGGGGGTCATTCTCCAGATCAAACGGGCATCTGCTCGATGACACGCCGCCCGGGCCCCTAGGATTCCCCCTATCACCTCACCGGTCTTACTTCGACAGGAACCCCATGAGTGACCCTTCCTCCCCCTTCGGCTTCGAGCTCGTGCGGCGTGGTTACGACCGCGGTCAGGTGGATGACCGCATTACCAAGCTCGTCGCCGACCGTGATAGTGCTCTCGCCCGCATCACGTCTCTGGAAAAGCGCATCGAGGAGCTGCACCTCGAAACGCAGAACGCCCAGGCCCAGGTGAACGACGCGGAGCCGTCGTACGCCGGTCTCGGTGCTCGCGTGGAGAAGATTCTCCGCCTTGCCGAGGAGGAGGCGAAGGACCTTCGGGAAGAGGCCCGTCGCGCCGCCGAGCAGCACCGCGAGCTCGCCGAGTCCGCAGCCCAGCAGGTGCGCAACGACGCCGAGACCTTCGCCACCGAGCGCAAGGCCAAGGCCGAGGACGACGGCGTCCGCATCGTCGAGAAGGCCAAGGGCGAGGCCACCACGCTCCGCTCGGACGCCCAGAAGGACGCCGCGCAGAAGCGCGAGGAGGCCGACGCCCTCTTCGAGGAGACCCGCGCCAAGGCCGCCCAGGCCGCCGCGGACTTCGAGACCAACCTGGCCAAGCGCCGCGACCAGTCGGAGCGCGACCTCGCGTCCCGCCAGGCCAAGGCCGAGAAGCGTCTGGCCGAGATCGAGCACCGCGCCGAGCAGCTCCGCCTGGAGGCCGAGAAGCTCCGCACGGACGCCGAGCGCCGGGCCCGTCAGACGGTCGAGACCGCGCAGCGCCAGTCCGAGGACATCGTGGCCGACGCCAACGCCAAGGCCGACCGGATCCGCAGCGAATCGGAGCGCGAGCTGGCTGCGCTCACCAACCGCCGCGACTCGATCAACGCGCAGCTGACCAACGTCCGCGAGATGCTCGCGACGCTGACCGGTGCCGCGGTGGCCGCCGCCGGCACCCCCGCCGAGGAGGAGCCCGCCTCCCGCGGCGTCCCGGCCCAGCAGACCCGCTGACGCCGGCGAACGAAGCAGTGACGACCGCTCGTCCCCCGACGGTCCGGTCGGTTCCACTCCGACGCGCCCG